>JANNJB010000808.1:0-5050 GCA_031405615.1 Vicinamibacteria bacterium
TGGGCTTCAAGACCTTCGGTTTCGCGGGTGGCCGCACCGACGACTGGGAAGCCGACCTCGTCTACTGGGGTGCTGAGAAGAAGTTCCTCGCGGCCGACGCGCGTTACAAGGGTGATCGCAAGCTCGACAATCCCCTCGCCGCGGTTCAGATGGGTCTCATCTATGTGAATCCGGAAGGCCCCAACGGCAATCACGATCCCCTCGCCGCCGCCAAGGACATCCGCGAGACGTTCGGCCGCATGGCGATGAACGACGAAGAGACGGTTGCCCTGATCGCGGGCGGACACACGTTTGGAAAGGCCCACGGCCAAGGGGACCCGTCGAAGTGCGTCGGCGTCGAGCCGGCCGCGGCGGGCGCTGAGCAGCAGGGTTTTGGTTGGAAGAACTCGTGCGGCAAAGGCGCGGGTGTCGACACGATCACGAGCGGGCTCGAGGGCGCCTGGACATCGAAGCCCACTCAGTGGACCACGCAGTATCTGACCAACCTGTTCGGCTTCGAGTGGGTGCAGTCGAAGAGCCCGGCCGGCGCGACCCAGTGGATTCCCAAGGACGATGCGGGAGCCAACCTGGTGCCGGACGCGCACGTGCCCGGGAAGCGCAACTCGATCATCATGTTCACCACGGACCTGTCGCTCAAGTTCGACCCGAGCTACCAGAAGATCGCGAGGCGCTTCATGGAAACCCCGGCCGAGTTCGAGACGGCCTTCGCGAAAGCCTGGTTCAAGCTGACCCACCGAGACATGGGACCGCGCACGCGCTACGTGGGCAAGGACGCCCCCAAGGACGCGCTCATCTGGCAAGACGTCATTCCCGCGGTCGATCACAAGCCGATCGAAGCGAGTGACATCGCGAGCCTCAAGGGCAGGATCCTCAGCTCCGGCCTCGGCGTGAGCGAGCTGGTCCGCACCGCGTGGGCTTCCGCCGCTTCCTTCCGCGGCACCGACATGCGCGGCGGCGCCAACGGCGCCCGCATCCGCCTTGCCCCGCAGAAAGACTGGACCGCGAACAACCCGGCCGAAATCACGAAGGTGCTCACGGGCCTTGCGACCATTCAGAAGGAGTTCAACCAGGCGCGCACCGATGGGAAGAAGGTCTCGGTCGCCGATCTGATCGTGCTCGGCGGCGCCGCCGCGGTGGAGCAAGCCGCGAAGACCGCCGGCTACACCGTCAGCGTTCCCTTCCGGCCCGGCCGCATGGACGCCTCGCAGGAGCAGACCGACGCGAGCACCTTCGCGGCTCTCGAACCCAGGGCGGATGCGTTTCGCAACTACTACGGCGAAGGCAACCACTTCTCGCCCACGGAAGCGCTGGTCGATCGCGGGAACATGCTGACCCTCACTGTCCCCGAGACCACGGTTCTCGTCGGTGGCCTGCGCGCCTTGAACGCCAACACCGGACAGGCGAAGCATGGCGTCTTCACCAGCCGGCCGGGCGCTCTCTCGAACGACTTCTTCGTGAACCTGCTCGACATGTCGACAAAGTGGCAGAAGTCAGCGAATGCCGAGGGGGTTTATGAAGGTCTCGACCGGAAGACCGGTGCGGTCAAGTGGACGGCGACGCCGGTCGACCTGATCTTCGGATCTCACTCCGAGCTTCGCGCCATCGCCGAGGTCTACGCCGCGGAAGACGCGAAGCAGAAGTTCGTGAACGACTTCGCGAAGGCCTGGAACAAAGTGATGGAGCTCGACCGCTTCGACTTGAAGTAACCGACACGGCTCCCGCCGTCAGTGTGCCCGCTCTTGCCGGCGTCCGGAACGACGGCTCAGAGCGGGTCCACCGTCTCAACCCTCCAGACCGCGCCCTCCTTCTTGATCTGGCAGTTGCGGCGGGCCCTGGCGCCGTCCAGATAGCGAATCTCGATCGCGGCCATGGGCGCTGCGTCCACCACGGGCGCAGTGAGCACGACTTCCTTGACCGTCCCGTTCTTCGTTTCCTCGAGGGCCCAGGCCTTGAAACCGCTCTCGCCCAGAATCGAGACAATGTTCTCGAGGGCGAACTTCGTGTAGAGGGTCTTCGCCTTGTCGTACTCGGCCCGATTGAGGTGGGCGTAGAAGAGCTTCATCAGGCCCTCGGGGGTCGCCGTGGTGGCGGTCGGAGCCGCGGCGGGAGGAGCGGGTGGCGTCGCGGGTCTGGCCGAGGGCGCGGGGGCGGGGGCCTTGGGGGCAGGCGCAGGCTTCGGGGCCTTTTCGCCGGTTGCCGGGGCGGGCGGCTCCACGTCTTCGTAGTACACCCTGGTGACGTTGACGCTGTCCCAGCCGCTGGGGCCTTCGAGGGGGCCGAAGGATTCGGCCTCATCGACATTCACGGTGCAGTCGCTCTCGCAGGTGATGGTGCTCTTTTCGAGAAGCACACCTTTCTTGTCGTAGAAGCTCACCACGATGGATGAGACGGTGATCATCTTCTTCGAATCGTTCTCGACATCCACGTACACCTGGTTCTTCTCGGTCCGGGTCGAGTGGGTGACCTCGTCCTGGGCCGCCGCCCCGGGGGCGCAGAGGCCGGCGGACACGACGACGATCAGGGCGAGGGCGGGCGATTTGGCGTTCATGGTTTGAGGGTCCTTTGAAGGGCACGTGGCGCGGACGCTGCCGAGTGTGACAAAGAGCCGCAACAAGCCGTTCCCCGTCACACCTGGGGCCCTTCGGGCCACGACCCAGTTGAGTACCGGAGCCTTCGCTCCCGGACACCTGGAGACAAACCGCCATGAGTCGAAGCCTGACCCGCATCCTCGCCGTCGCCCTGGTTCTGGGCGCCTCGCTGGGGGTGGCCGCAGCCGCCCAGAAGAAGTCCAAGGTGAAGATCGTCAACAAGTCCGACTGGACCATCGTCGAGCTGTACATGTCGCCTACCGACGACAACGAGTGGGGCGAGGACCTTCTCGAGAAGCACGTGATCAAGCCCGGCGAGAACTTCACCCTCACCGACATTCCCTGCGACTCGTGGGACGTCAAGCTGGTCGACGAGGACAAGGACGTCTGCGTTGTCGAGGACGTCAATATGTGCGCGGACAACGAGACCTGGATCATCGACAGCAAGAGCCTGCTGGCCTGCCAGGGCTCGAACCGGTAACCGGCCATGAACGGCCCCTCCCGCTGCGTCGCCGCCTTCGCCCTCGCCGCCCTCGTCTCCGCGGGCGTCAGCACCTCGGCCAGCCAGGACAAGGCCCGCTCCGCGAGCTCCGGGCCGAAGGCCGAGAGCCTCGACGGATACGCGGAGTGGCGCACCGGCGAGTTTCTGGTGATAGACGGCCAGCGCGTGGTTCTGGCCGGCGGGGGCAAGTTCAAGGGCGAGGGCGAGGCCCGGTCCTTCGCGGGCATTCCCCTCGGTTACGAGGTCAAGGCACGGGGCTTCCGCCGCCCGAACGGCCTGCTCGTGGCTGACCAGGTCGAAGCGAAGCCCAACGGCGCGGCTCTCTTTGAGAACGAGTTGCGCGAGGGCTTCGATCAGATGGAACAGAAGTTCCTTCGGGAGGGGCGCATGTACGAGGAGGACGAGGAATCCGGGAAGCGCGAGGACTACGGGCGCCTGCGGACCCAGGGAGCCCGGGTGGACCGGGTGCGCGGGCTGCTGAACCGTCTGGTGCCGGGCTACCTCGAGCCCGAGGACTTCCGGATCTATGTGGTCGAAAACAAGGAATGGAACGCCATGGCCGCGCCCAACCGGTCTCTCTACGTGTTCTCCGGACTGCTCGACGAGATGAACAACGACGAGGTGGCGATCGTGATCGGTCATGAGGTCGCCCACGCCACCCACGAGCACTCGCGCAAACAGTTCAAGAAGGACATGCTCATCCAGCTCGCCGCCCTTGGCGTGGCCGTGATCGCGGACGAGACCATCAAGAACGAGGGCAAGGCCACCGCGGTCCAGGTCGCCGCGCTCATCGCCGCCACCGCCTGGCAGAGCGGTTACGGCCGGACCCACGAGGACCAGGCCGATCGGGTGGGCCTCCGCTACGCCTACGAAGGCGGCTTCGACGCGAGCCAGGGCCCGCGCCTGTGGGAGCGTTTCGCGAAGAAGTACGGTGACGCGCCGAAGATCATCAACTTCTTTTTCGGCGACCACTCGGTGGCGAAGGATCGCGCGCGTAATCTCACCCGGGAGCTGGCTCTCAACTACGCCTACTGAGAAGGAACGAATCATGAACCAAGGACCCCGTCTCGGCCTTTCCCTTTTCGGCCTGCTGGCCATGCTCCCCTCTCTCGCCCACGCCCAGGGGGGGGACTCGCAGAAGGCCCTCCTCGAGAAGATCCGGGCGGGCCGGCCCCGCTACGCGGATGTCCGCTCGATCACCGCGACCGTGGCCTGGGTGAGCGGCCATCGTCTGCCCCGCGAAGGCAAGCCCGCACTCCCCCTCCAGGGGCTGCGCTTCGAGATGACCTTCGAGCCGGGCGACTATCCGACGGTCAATATGCGCCTGCTCAATCCCCCAAAGGGAATCTCGGAGGAGGACACGTCCACCGCGCAGTACGAGGCCGCCGGTCTCATCCTGCCTGCGTTCGAGGATCCCTTCCGCGGCCTCTCCGAGTTCGCGGGAGTGAAGGGAGCGAAGACCTTCGTGGCCGAAGGCGCGCTCGTGTACCTCCGTCCGAACGCGGAGGACGTCATCTACAACGAGCTCCGGTACCACACCGCCGCGGATGCCACCGAGGTCGACGAGGAGAAGAAGAACCCCGAGCTTCTGACCCGCAAGACCCTGTATCGATTTCAGTGGCAGGGTGCAGCGTGCCTGTACGCGGGCGAAACCGCACCCGAGGTCGAAGGCGTCTACCGGGGGATCGAGCGCGCGGTGGCCTGGCAGATGGTGGACGGCACGCCCTTTCCCACGAGCTTCAAGGAAATCTCCCGAGACCAGACGAACGACCCCAAGGCCATGACCCTCGAAGTCGCGGTGAGCGAGGTGCGAGTCACCAAACGGCGCTGATCTTCCGCCATTCGCCTCCGACCACGGTCTTCGCAGGTGATGCTCGTTGACAGTCTGAAGACAATCGATCACATTGTGGCCCCATGGAGCCAACCGGGCAGGAGGCAGGATGCGGCCGTGATTGACCTC
>JANNJB010000809.1:0-1871 GCA_031405615.1 Vicinamibacteria bacterium
ACGATCCTCGCCTACAAACCGACGGGTCTGGTCCTGTCGGGAGGCCCGGCGAGTGTCTACGAGAAGGGCGCCCCGCAGGTCAGCCGCGAGATCATCGAAGGGGTGGGCGTGCCCGTCCTCGGCATCTGCTACGGAATGCAGCTCATGGCGAGGGTCCTGGGCGGCGAGGTCGTTCAGGCCGATTCGAAGGAGTTCGGCCCCGCCGACCTCGAGGCGTCTCCGCAGTCCCGCCTGTTGCGCGGCCTCGCCGCGCGCACGCGGGTGTGGATGAGCCACGGCGATTCGATCCTGCGTCCGCCGCGCGGCTTCTCGATCTCGGGATCGACTTCCAACACCGCGGTCGGCGTGATGGAGTATCCGAAGAAGGGTCTTTACGGCATCCAGTTCCACCCCGAGGTGAAACACACGGCCCAGGGGATGCAGGTGCTCGGCAACTTCCTCGACCTGTGCGGATGCGCACGCGAGTGGGATCCCGCCTCGTTCGTGGGCGGAACCATCGAGAAGATCCGCCAGCAGGTCGGCAAGGAGCGGGTGATCTGCGCGCTATCGGGTGGCGTTGATTCCGCGGTGACTGCGGTTCTGGTGCATCAGGCGATCAAGTCGCAGCTCACCTGCGTGTTCGTCGACAATGGACTGTTGCGCAAGGACGAGGCCGCGCAGGTTAAAGAGCGCTTCGAGTCGAAACTCGGCCTGCCCCTGGTCTGCGTCGACGCTTCGAAGCGTTTCGAGAAGGCGCTCAAGGGCGTCAGCGATCCCGAAAAGAAGCGAAAGATCATCGGCAAGGAGTTCATCGACGTCTTCAAGGCCCACGCGAAGAAGATCGGCAAGGTGAAGTTCCTCGCCCAGGGCACGCTGTATCCCGATGTCATCGAATCTCAATCGGTGAAAGGCCCCTCGGCGGTCATCAAGAGCCACCACAACGTGGGCGGTCTTCCGAAGGCCCTTGGTTTCAAACTCGTCGAGCCCCTGCGCGAACTCTTCAAGGACGAAGTCCGCGCGGTGGGCCTGCGCCTGGGTCTCGAGGAGGAGTTCATCTTCCGTCAGCCCTTCCCCGGCCCCGGCCTCGCGATCCGCGTGATCGGTCCGATTTCCCGCCCCGCTCTCGACACCCTGCGTGAAGCCGACGCGGTGGTGGTCGACGAGATCCGCAAGGCCGGCCTGTATCGCAAGGTGTGGCAATCCTTCGCCGTATTGCTCCCCGTGAAGTCGGTGGGGGTCATGGGAGACGGGCGCACCTACGAGAACACCGTCGCGATCCGCTGCGTCGATTCCGCCGACGGCATGACCGCCGACTGGGCGCGCCTCCCCCACGATCTTCTCGCCCGGATGTCGTCACGCCTCATCAACGAGGTCAAGGGCATCAATCGCGTGGTGTACGACATCTCGAGCAAGCCCCCCGCCACCATTGAATGGGAGTGACGTTGACCTCCGGGGTCCCGTCGCCTGAAGCCCCGGCATCGGACTCCGCGCGTTTCTCCCTTGAAGGGATCGGCCAGGCCCTTCGGGATCGCGAACCGAGAATCATTGATGGAGCCACCCATGCGGCGGCGGTAGCCCTGGTTCTTCGCCCCACGCGCCTCGGACTCGAAGCGCTTTTCATCAAGAGGGCCGAACACCCGAACGACCCCTGGTCCGGTCACGTCGGTCTGCCCGGGGGCCGCGCCGAGGTAACAGACGCTGGCCTCGTTCACACCGCGATCCGGGAGACCGAGGAAGAAATCGGACTGCGTCTGACCCTCGACCACGACTTCCTGGGCCCGCTCGATGAAACGCGCGCGACCGCGCGCACGAGGTCGATCGACATGAAGATCGCGCCGTTCGTTTTCGCCGCCGTCGACGCGCCCGATGCGCTGGTGCTTTCGCCGGAGGTC
>JANNJB010000810.1:0-4315 GCA_031405615.1 Vicinamibacteria bacterium
GGCCTCCGCTCGCGAAACCCGCGCGAAGGTCTGTCACGCGGGAAATCGTGTCGCCGACGCCTGCCGCGAGATCACGAGTCCGATTGCCGCGGGACCTGAGTTGCGAAGGGCGATGGGCCTCGCCTGAACGAGCGGACCGCAAGGCTCCTCTCAGAGCTTGGCGAAGCGGCAGCTTCGCTCCATCACATAGGTAAACGACCTGCGGTCCGCGAATGTGAGGGCGAGCCAAGGCCCATCGTCCGAAGCTACCCACCGAGCGCGCGGAAGTGACGAGAGTGTCCAACAACCGGAGAGTTGGATGCCTTCGGTTACGTCCCTGGTACGGCGCCGCCGTCGACCGAGAGGCAGTGGCCGGAGATGAAGCTGCCCTGGTCGCTCGCGAGGAACACGTACGCGGCCGCGATGTCTTCCACTCGGCCCATGCGGCCAAGCGGGGTGTGCTGGACCATCGTCTCGAGGGCCTTTTGCGGCATCTGTCGGACCATTTCGGTCTCGATGAAACCGGGGGCGATCGCGTTCACGCGGATGCCGTATTTCCCCATCTCGCGCGCCCACACCTTCGTCATGCCGATGACGCCGGCCTTGGTGGCCACATAGTTCGTCTGACCGAAGTTCCCGTAGAGGCCCACGACCGAGGAGGCCGAGACGATCACACCCTGCTTCCGCGCGATCATGTGCGGAGCGACGGCGCGGGTACACAGGAAGACGCCCCGAAGGTTCACGTCGATGACCATGTCGAACTGCTCGTCCGCCATCACCGAAACCTGGCCGTCCTTGACCTTGACCAGCATCCCGTCGCGCAGCACGCCCGCGTTGTTGACGAGGACATCGATCCGCGAGAACGCCTCCATCACCTTCGCGGTCGCGGCCTGAACGAGGGCCGCATCCGCGGTGGACACACGGATGAAGAGAGCTTCGGGCGCGCCCGCGGCTTTGAGCGACGCGACGATCTCGGCCTCGTCACCCTTCACGTCCCACACCGCCACGCGGCAACCCTCGGCCGCGAAGGCCAGGGCCGTCCCTTTGCCGATCCCCGCCGCTCCGCCCGTCACAACGACGACCTTGTTCTTGAGTCCTGTGTCAATCATCGCCGCTGATTTTCTCACCCTTCCACCCCGGGGCCACCGGACTCCCACTGGTGTACGCTCCCGGCAAAGAGGAAGCTGCCCATGGCTCGCGCCGCATTCGAGGCGTTCACCCAGTCGCTGCTCATGAACTACCGCCGCAGCGCGGCGCGCGCGGATCCGCCACGGGCGCGGTGCCTCGAAGTGAAGGAGGTCGGGCCCGGCTCCCTTGCGGAGAAGATCCTGCTCGCTCCGGGGGATCTCCTGGTGTCCATGAACGGGCAGAGCGCGGCCACGCTCAGTCCCAAACTCTGGCGCCTGGCCATGAAGATCCGCGAGTACATCTTCTACTCCCCGCAGAGTCGGGAACGCATCGAACTCACGACCACCGGAGTCGACCTCGGGTGCGAGCTCAAGCGCACCACCGAGATGATCCAGGCCACGTACAAACCCGAAGTCTTCGATCCCGACCCGCTGATGGAACTGTGGGAGGCCGGGGCCTGGCCCGTCCTGCTCCCTCTCGCCACCGCGGCCGTGCGCAAGACCGGTGAGAACTCGCCCATCTATCCCATCTATGGCGCCGCCCTCTACGAGACCGGGAAGAAAAGCGAAGCGGTGGACGTAATGCGAACCTACCTGCAGAAGCACGTGCAGAACTGGACCGTGAATTACCGCGGAATCGCAACGTTCTACATGGGTCTGGCAAAGGCCGGCGAGGGCGACCTCAACACCGCGGGCCAGATTCTCGCCATGGCCTACGCCGACCTTCCGGTGGACCGGGTTGCAAACGCCGTGGCCGAACTCGGCCTGCCCCGGCCTTCGAAGGCCGTGGTCTGGGCCGGAAAGACCGCGCCGGGCGACTACGAACTCGAGACCCTCGAAGGCCCGAAGAAGACGGTCACGATGTCAGAGGCGCTCCTTGGCCTCACGGACGGTCACATCCTGCTGCTTTGTCTGCTCAGCAGCTACCGGGCCAACGGGCCCTACAACGAGCTCATGCAGCGGTACCTGACGCTCATCCGCGACTTCACGCCCTTCGTCGGCCCGCTGCATGTGATCACCGAGGTCAAAGACCGCTATCCGGACCGGCCTCACTACTTCGAGACGGAGGACAAGGTCCGCGCCGCCGGCGTCCCCTTCGAGCTGCTCTTCGATCCGCCGGGCGACGTGAGCGCGATGTACGGCCCGAAGGTGAGTCCGCTCGTCCTCACCCTCAACAACCGGGGCCTCATCCTCACGGAAGGTCAGTTGGAAGGGATCGACGTCTGGCGCGCCCTCGTGGCCGCGAATCGGTGAGTCTCTACTGGACCCGGCCTTCGCTGCCCCGCAGATCGATGACGTTGAGGCCCAGCGGCGGAAGCAGTGTCTCGAGACCGTCGGGGGCGCCCGGCTCGAGGATCACATTCGTGACGCCCCAGGACAAGAGGGTGTGCGCGAACTTCTCGGGCTGGTGGTCGAGCAGTTCACCAAGACCGTTGATGTGATCGGCGACCGCCTGGGAGCGGCGCGAAATGAGACCGGTGACCATCTTTCGCCGGTGCTGGGTCTGAAGAAGCACCGCAAAGCCATCGAGTGTGGTCAGCGGGATGTTGCAGACATAACCCGGGACGAGCTGCTTCAGGTCGAGGGGCGAGACGAACGGCTTCGCGAGCGGCCGCGGCGACCACATCTCGAAGCCCGCGACGAGCGCCAGCCCGGCCACGATGAGTCGCCCACGCGGGCCACGCGCCTCGATCCTCGACAGGAAACGCGCCGCGGGCACGGTGAGAAAGAAGAGGGCGAACAGAACACACCGAACCGGCGTCCGGCCCATTGAGAATGGAGGGATCGACATCAGGAACGAATAGGGCATGGGGATTCCGGTCTCGGAGCCGAACACCTTGAGCGTCGGCCCGAGGCTCAGGATGAGAAAGCCGAGCGCGAATCCACCACTCAGGCGCGTCCAGAAATCCCGGATGCGCCAGAGCCCGCAGATCGCGGCGCCCAATAGGACGTATCCCAGAAACGCCTCGTGTCCGCCGACGCCCTTCGTGATCCGGCGATGGAGGGGAGCCAAACCGGAGAGCCAGGGCTGAACCGAGGGATCGGGCACGACGAACGCGGCAAGGTTGGCCGACCAGAAGCCGGCCTGGCGCACGTTCATCGGCTGCGCGCCTCCGCTCACCCAGGCGAGGACGAAGGGCGAAACGAGGAGGGCGGCGAGGACGAAAGCGGCGGCGATGCGCACCGGGCCGAGGGCCGCGAGTCGGGTCGCCACTTCCGCCCGTGTCGCAGTTCGTACGAGGAGAATCGCGCCGATCGCGAGAAACGCCACCCACGCGAACACCACCAACTCGCCAAAGTAGGGGCCGCCGCCAAACAGGACCGCCACCGCCAGCACCGGTCCGAGGCGCGGCCGCTCCCACAGGCTCACGAGGCACAATCCCACGAGCGGCAGAATCGCGGCCACCGAGAGATGGTTGAGATGCGGAGCGTGAAGCTGATTGAAGGGCGAAAAGGCGTAAGCGACGGTGATCGCGAGAGACGACGCCCGGCCCGCGCCGATACGGCGGAGAAACAGGTAGGTCGCCAAGGCGAGGACCGCGTAGCACAGGCCGATGGCGATCTTGTAGGCGATCATCGGATACAGAAGATCCTCGCTTCCCCGGATCCACTTCACGGCCATGGTGAGAGGAAAGAAAGCCGGGGTCAGCACGTGGGCGGCCAGCGACGTGCCGATCGGATGGAACACGATGTCGCTGCCAAGGGGCGAGCGGAGCGAGGACACCGAACGCTCCACGCTCCACATGTTCCAGACGAGCTGCCCGTAGTCGGTGCCCTGAACCGGTATCCCATCGAGCGGGAACACCTGGGTCCAGGTGAAGAAGAGAGCGAGCGGAGCGCACAGCAGGGCCGCCGCCCCGAGCTCCGGCCGCGAAAGCCGACGGATCACGCTTTCGCGTCGCGCTTGATCGGCTCCAGGGTGAGGGGCACGGCGCGGAGCTTGTCGGCGCGGTTCTTCGCGTCTTCGTACAACCTCGTCTGCACCCGGAACACATCCTCGCCCTTGCCGGGTTTGCGCCGGTGATAGACGCCGTCCGCGTCGAGCAACCGCGCCTTCTGGTTGTCCTCGAAGAACCAGTCGAGGATCGACGACAGCCGCTCCACCGCGTCTTTCGACGTGATGTGGGTCATCAGCTCGATACGCCGGTCGAGGTTTCGCGGCATCCAGTCGGCGCTCGCGATGTAGTGCTCTTCATCGCCGCCATTGA
>JANNJB010000811.1:0-3251 GCA_031405615.1 Vicinamibacteria bacterium
GAGAGGTCGGCGAAGAACGTCTCGCGATTGAGGCTCTTGATCGCCTCGACGAGCCGCGGCCGGAACACCATGCGGATCATGCGATGGCCGCCCCGGACAGTAGGGGCACGCTGCGCGTGCCCGCATATCCGCGGATTGCCCCGGTTACAGGTCTCGTAGCGCGGCTCCTACGGGCATTCGCGCGGCGCGAACCGCGGGCGGCAGACCCCCCAGGATCCCCATCGCGAGGGCGAAGGTGAATCCGGTGGCCAGAAGCTCCGGCGTGATGCGGAACGCGAACGACATGTGCGAGAAGGTCTGGAAGTTCATGGTGCCCGTCGTGAGCCCGTTCACCGGCAGCACGATGATACAGCCGAGGATTCCGCCCACCGCCGAGATCAGCAGCGCCTCCATGGTGAAAGACGCGATCACGTTGCCCGAACCGAAGCCGATGGCGCGCAAAGTGGCGATCTCCCTCCCGCGCTCCGCCACCGCGGTGTACATGGTGTTGAGGGCGCCGAATACCGAGCCCACCGCCATGATGATGACCACGGGCACACCGATGCCGAGGATGAGCAACGTGAGCTGCTGCGACGACTTTTCGTAGTACGTCGTCTCGCGGTCTACCTGCGAAGTCATCCGGGGATCGCCATTGATGGTCGAGGCGAACGCTTCGAGCCGGGTCTTGTCAATGAGACGCGCGGTAACCGACTGGAACACCCCGACCGGTCTTTGAAACGCCTGGCTGAGCAGGGTGGCGTCGCACCAGATCTCGGAATCGAGGGCGCTGCCGCCCGCGTCGAGTATCCCGACGATCAGCCAGTCGCGGCCGCCGATTCTTACGGTTGCGCCGACGTCGAGGCCCACGTAGGCGTTCGCGGCGTTCTTGCCCACGACCACCTCGTTCGTCCCGAGCTTCAGGAACCGCCCCGCGGAAACCTTGACGCCCTTGCGGACATCGAGGACGCGTGGCCCCACACCTCGCACCTGGACATTGCTGTCGTTCCCGTCCGCGCGGGCAGGGAAGACCGCGAGAGTCACCACCTCGGGGCTCACCACCGGTCCTCGTTCGTCGCGAAGGACGAGCGGGTGGTCCTCGACCACCCGGGTCTGCGCGAGACTCACAACGCTGTCCATCTCCGCGGTGGCGCCCGCGCGGCGGATCACCGCGTTCTCCTCGAGACCGGAAGCGACCAGTGTCGCCCGAAAGCCGTTGGCGAGCGACAGGGTGGCGATGAAGACCGCCACCGTGCCCGCGATACCGAGGACCGCCACAAGCGCGCCCGTCCAGCGCTCGCGCAGGCTTTCGAGGTTGTAGACGAGAGGGATCACAGGCGGCGCAGAGCCTCGATGACGCTCAGGCGCCGAGCGCCGAAGGCGGGGATGAGGGCGGCCGCGATCCCGGTGGCGACGATCAGAAACGCCCCGAGCACGAAACCGGGAACGGGGATGTAGAAAGCGGGGAAGAAGCCGGTGGGGTCGCCGCGCAGAGTGAAGAGGTGCCCGGCCATAAGTCCGAGGCCGCCGCCAATCGTCGCAACCAGCACGCTCTCGAGGAAGACGAGGCGCAACACGAAGTCGTCGGAGAAGCCCACGGCCTTCAACACCGCGAGTTCGCCCGTGCGTTCGCGGACGCTCGCCGCGATGGTGTTGCCGGTGACGAGAAGCAGCGTGAAGAAGACCACCGCGCCGATGGTGACGAGAAGGAACTTCACGTTGCCCATGGCCTTGATGAACGACTGGTTGAGGGCGCGCTCGGTGAGGGTGCGGGTTTCGTAGGGCGAGTTCGCGAACATGAGGTCGATCTCTTTCGAGACCTTGACGGTGTCGTCGATGTTCCTGAGCTTCACGATGTACCAGCCGACCATGTTGGCGGTGTCGCCGCCCGCCTTGTCCTTGAGGTAGTCGTAGCGAAACCAGAACTGGGTGAGATCGTCGAACTCGCGGGTTCCCGTGTAGATGCCCACGAGGTCGAACTCCCAAAGCCCCGGGTACGCCCCGCCCTGCATGGGGATCCGGTCGCCCACCTTCCAGCCGAAACGCCGCGCGGTAGACTGACCGACGATGGCGCCGGATTTGGTTTTGAGGAAGGCCTCCCACTGATCGGGAGGAACCACGAACTCGGAATAAAGCTCGCGCCAGGTCTCGGGGTCGATCGCGAACTGCGCGAAGAAGTTCTTGGGGTCCTGATAGACGCCGCCGAACCACACGCCGAGGCCGTTGGTGACGAGCCCGGGGACCTTCGCGATGCGGTCGCGGTAGGCGTAGGGCAGCGGGACGACAAACGAGGTCCGGTTCATCACGATTAGCCGGTCGGCCCCCCCGGCCGCCACCGCGGAGTCGAAACTCGCCTGCACCGCGGTGAGGATGGCGTAGAGGAAGAGGGCCACCGCGAACGATCCGATGGTGAGGAAGGTGCGCGTCTTCTTGCGGCCGAGACTGGAGAAGAGGAGCGGAAGGAACTTGATCATCGTGGCGGGGTCAGGGATGCGACGGGGTCCCCGCTTCCCCTTCCGCCTCGACCAGCACGCCCTTGTCGAGGTGCAGGATGAGGTCCGCGCGTTCCGCGGCCTTGGGATCGTGGGTGACCATGAGAATCGTCTTCTTGTGCTCGCGGACGAGGATGTCCATGAGGTCGAGAATCTCGGAGGCGCTCTTGCGGTCGAGGTCGCCCGTGGGCTCGTCGCAGAGCAGGAAGGTGGGGTCGGCCACGATGGCGCGAGCGATGGCGACGCGCTGCTGCTGTCCGCCCGAGAGCTGCCGCGGATAGTGCTGCATGCGATCGGCGAGACCGACCACCCGCAACGCGGTTTCCACCCGGGCCTTGCGCTCGCCTTTGTTGAACTTCGTGAGCAGCAGGGGAAGTTCGACGTTGCGGAACGCGGTGAGAACCGGGATGAGGTTGTACATCTGAAAGATGAAGCCGACATGCCTCGCCCGCCATTCGGTCAGCCGCGCGCGCGACATGGAGGACAGCGCATCACCGGCCACGATGATCGAGCCTTCGGTGGGAACGTCGAGACCGCCCAGCAGATTCAGGAGCGTCGTCTTGCCCGATCCGGAAGGCCCCATGAAGGCGACGTAGTCGCCGGCGTCGATGTCGAGATTCAGTCCCTGAAGGACGTGGATCTCTTCGCTTCCGCGGCGGTAGGTCTTCGCGACGTTGCGGACCTGGATCAGGCAGTATCAGCTTCGGAAGGACCAACGCGCATCCATGGATTCTAATTCGCGAGGCCCCACACCACCATGGGAACGACGCTGGTGTAGGGGCA
>JANNJB010000812.1:0-8917 GCA_031405615.1 Vicinamibacteria bacterium
GTGCGGGTGTACACCGCTTGAATCGGAGTCTGGAAGAGATCGGTCCCCTCCAGGAAGAAGGAGCGCTTCTCGGGAACGAAGAGCGCGAATCGTTCGTTCGCGGAGATCTGCGCGGCGTCCGACTCGACCTGGGAGAAGTCAGGTTTGATGGTGAGATCGAGCGCGGTGTTCGAGTTGGGGGTGTATTTGAGATCGAGACCGATGTTCTGCTCCCTGGGATCGTTCCGAAGCGGCGAGCCGAGGCCTGCGCCCGGACGGGCCGACGTGCTCGTGCTCACATAGGGCGCCATCACGAGGTGCCCGCCCTGGGGCAGTTCCCGCAACCCCTCCAGAGTGTTCGCGTGGCAGATGAAGCAGTTGTAGCCACGGGGCAGGCGGGCGGAGAAGAACTGGTAGTTGCGGTCCCGCGGATAGTTGCGGTACATGAGGATGGCCCAGGTCTGCGGGTCCGAGTCCTTGTAGCGCAGCGACGAGAAGGGAATCCGCAGCTCGAGCGTCCAACCGGTGGCCGTGATCTTCGTCGCCGATTCCCAGAAGAAGTCGGGCGAGGGGTCCTCTCCGGTGGCGTCGTCGATGATGGTGTCGTTCTGGATATTGCGCGGCGTGACCACGAACAGCTTTCCGGTGCGGCCGCTGTTTCCCGCGTCGAGGATGATCCCGCCGAAGTCGTAGAAACCGCCGCCGGAGTCGTCTCGGTCGGAGTAGGGCGCGCGGATCGCCTTTGGGTTGGGGTCATCGAACTCGAAGCTCGCGTAGAAGAAGCGCTCGTCGTAGGCGATGCGCCCGACGTTACGCACGGCGGGCTCCGTGTTGTCGCCGGGGTTGACCTCGTACCAGGTGGTGACGGGCCTGCTGGCCTTCCACCCCTCGTCCCCCAGGTCTCCGTCTATCTTGATGGAGCCGGTGGTGCGGGAGACCTGAAGGGTGTCGCCTGAAAGCTTCTCCTGGGCGAGGGCCGGGGCGGGGCGGACAGTCGCTGACAACAAGGCGAAAACGATGATTCGAGTGCTCGATTTCATGGACATTCCTTTGAAGGGGGTCGGCGCCATACCGATGAAAGGAGTGTCGCAATCGGGCGGGGGACGGGTATTGGACGGAACCGCCGTTGTCCTTGAACGGATCGGCTATTCGGCTACCGGGACGGGGCGCGCGGCGGTATGCGCTCGCCGGACAGATCGAAGGGAGAGGCAATCTGGGCGAACTCGCCGTGCATCAACGCCGAAGGCGCCATCCCGACCATCTGATAGAAGGTCCGCGTCAGATGGGCCGCGTCGGCGAAGTCGGCGGCGTGCGCCGCGGTGGCGATGGTCCGCTCGGAGGCGATCGCCACCATCGCGCGCGTCAATTTGCGCCACAGCATGTAACGGCTGAAGGGCAGGCCTATCTGCTGCTTGAACAGGTGCGCGAATCGGCTCGGGGAAAGGAAGGCCTTCTTTGCCGCGCTCTCCAGGGAGATGCGAAGGTCGTCGGATGTCCGGATCGCGGCCAGCACGTCGGTGACCCGCGGGTCGAGCCGCCGCGAAGGCGGCGCGCCCGGGCTCAGTTCCTGCACGCAGTGACGAATGAGGGTCTGCACGTCCATGCTCTCGAACGGCTTCTCAGTGAAGGCGCGGATCTCCCAGATACACGCGGCGAGGCGCGCCTCGGGCACGATAGTGATGTCGTTCCGGAGCGCGGTGCGAAGCCACGCTCCTTCAGTCGACTCCGGGTCGACGAACAACATCGCGGCGGAAGCGCCCCGGCAGTTGAACGAGTGGATCACATCGGGTTTGACGATGATCCCGCAGGCCTCCTGCCAATTCCCGTCGCGGCCGCACACGACCATGCTCCCCTCGAGGGCGATCACGATCTGGATGGCATGGTGCGCGTGGGGCGGCACCACTCCCGTCCCACGGCCCAGCAGCAGGAACCCGCCTTCCCACAGATACCAGCGGGGCATGCTCAGCCATCGGTAGGATTCGGCCGGCGGGGCCTTCGGCTCCCCGTCAGGCTCCTCATACTGGCGGCGATTCGGTCGCACGATCGGTACTGTAGCCGTTTTGTTCAAGAAGAACGGCGCCCTCGTTCAATCCGCGACGACGCGGCCCCGGATAACTTCTCTTCACATGAAACACCCACTTCGAACCACATTCCACGTATTCGCGCTCTCCCTCACCGCCCTGGCCGCTTCGGCAATCGGGGCTGACCTCGACTCACCCGTCGGGACATGGAGAACCATCGACGACAAGAGCGGCAACACCCGAAGCATCGTGCGGATCTACGAGCAGGGCGGGGAGCTTTTTGCCCGGGTCGAGAAAGACCTGACGCCGGCAGGGTCCACGACCCTGTGCACCAGGTGCAAGGATGGACACAAGGACCAGCCCCTGGTCGGCCTGGTCTTCATGCGACACATGAAGCTCGACGACGGCGAATACCGCGGCGGCGACATCCTCGACCCGGACAACGGCTCGATCTACAAATGCAAGCTGCGTCTGGAGGACAATGGGCGTAAGTTGAAGGTCCGCGGGTTCATCGGGTTCTCCTTGTTTGGCCGTACGCAGACGTGGGAGCGCGAACAGTGAGCTACCTCGTCGGCGTCACCCTCGCCCTGCTGGTCGCTGGTTTCGCCCGATGGTCGGGCTTTGGCCGGGACCGGAGTTTCTACCCGACCGTCCTCATCGTCGTGGCCTCGTATTACGTTCTCTTCGCCGTGATGGGCGGCTCCACCCGCGCCCTGGTCATTGAGGCGATCGTGATGGCCCCTTTCGCGGTCTGTGCGGTGGTCGGATTCAAGCGGAACCTGCAGCTCGTCGCGGCTGGCGTGGCCGCGCACGGCGTCATGGACTTCTTTCACGCTCAGATCGTGACCAACCCCGGCGTGCCGGTGTGGTGGCCGGGATTTTGCCTGGGCTTCGATGTCGCCGCAGGGGCCTGGCTCGCCTGGGCCATCCGGGTGGGGACGGCCCCGCCGGCCCGGGAGGTGATCTGAAATGAAGCGTTGGAACGTCGGTATCCTGATCTTCGACGGAGTCGAGGTCCTCGACTTCGCCGGGCCCTTCGAAGTTTTCTCGAGGACGCGGCTGACGCCGGGTCTCGACTCACGCCGGTCCGAGGAGAGCGCACCCTTCCATGTCTTCACCGTCGCCAAGATCCGCGACACCGTCCACGCGACCGGCGATCTCCTGGTCGTCCCACACTACTCCTTCGCGGACACGCCGAGGATCGACCTGTTGGTGGTGCCGGGCGGCTTCGGCACGCGGTCGCTGATGAACGACGCGCCGACCCTCGACTGGATCCGGACGGTCGCGGCATCGGCTCAGAAGGTCACGTCCGTGTGCTCGGGCGCGTTGCTGCTGACCAGGGCGGGACTGCTTGAGGGCAAGCGCGCCACCACGCACTGGGGCGCGCTCGATCTCCTCGAATCGCTCGGAGGGGTGAGCGTCGACCGCGTGTCGCGCGTGGTCGACGACGGCGTCATCACTTCAGCCGGCGTCGCTTCGGGGATCGACATGTCTTTCTACGTCGTGGAGCAGCTCCACGGCCGCGCGGTCGCCGACGAGACGGCAAAGTACATCGAATACCGGCGCGAGTAGAAGGGCCTCAAGGAAAGGGCCGGCGCTGCCCCAGGTGAACCGCCTTTCGGGTAGGTTCTGAGCATGCTCCTCGCCTCTTTGATCTCCTCCGCCCTGGCACTCGCTCAAGCACCTTCGCCCATAGCACCGCCGCCTCGGCTGTACGCGGTTCGGCTCTCCACCGGTCCGGCGTGGGATGCGGCGAAGTCCCCCAACGACCAGACCGGGATGAAGGAACACAGCGCCAATATCGCCCGCCTCAGGCGCGAAGGCATGCTGGTGCTGGGCGCGCGTTTCGGCGAGCTTGGTCTGCTCGTCCTGCGCGCGCCCGACGAGGCCGCGGTGCGCGCGCTGCTGGCGCCTGATCCGACGGTGGCCAGCGGGGTCTTCAAAGTCCAGATCGACGTGTTCTCGCCGTTCGCTCACGGCACCACCGCGTGGCTCACCACTCCCGAGGCCGTGGTGCTTCGGGCCTACCTCGACGCCTTCAACCGCCATGAGCCTGACGCGGTGGCCGCCCTTCTCTCGCCCAGGGTGAAGTGGTACTCACTCGACGCCGACAAGCTCGTAACGGATGGCGACGGCCGCGAGGCGCTGCGTGCCTGGCTCGTCGGTTACTTCAAGTCGCTGCCCGACGTGCGCTCTGACTTCGTGACGATCGAGCAGACGGGCGCGTTTCTTTCGGTGCGCGAGCGCGCGATCTGGACCGCGAAGGACGGCGCACGGCAGAGCCAGCAATCACAGGCTGTCTACGAGATCCGGAACGGTCTCATCGAGCGTGCCTGGTACTTCCCTTTTGTGCGGGACCCGGCGGCCGCGAAGTAGGCCGACTCACGCCGCCGCCGCGGCCGGGTCGGCGGGTGTGTTCGCGTACGCGCCTTTGAGCTGCCGGTAGTACCTGGACCTGAACGCGATGACGGTGGCGAGGACGCCGACAAAACCGGCTACTGTGAATACCAGCGCGATGCCGCGGGCGGGTCCGACGCCGAACCAGCCGCCGATCGCGTGGGCGCCGAGCCCCGTGGTCATGAAGGGAATGACAAAGAACTCCGTCAGGGGCCCGATCAGGAATGCGGTCAGCGGCGACGCCGCCTGCTCGACCGACTGCGCGAAGCCGAATACTCTTCCCTGACGCTCCAGCGGCACCACCTTCTGGAGCGTCGTGTGCTCGGCGGCCTCGGCCCAGGGGCCGAGGAACATCCAGACAAAGCAGCCGGCGGCGAGGAGCCAGATCGAGGGCTGGATGGTGAACACGCAGGCCACGGCCCAACTGATCAGGTTGACGAGAAGCAGGACGCGCAGAGGCTGCTTCCCGAGCCCCATCTTCGCGATCAACGTGCCGCTGAAGATGAAGGCCGTCGAAAGAACGCCGAACAGCAGGCCCCACGTCTCCACTGACACGAGCGACAGACCATAGGCGTCGAGCAGGGCCATGAAGATCCCGCCCAGGAAGTTGTTGAAGGTGGCGAAGAAGATCAAGGCGAAGAGCCCCGGCACCTTCGCGATCACCCGCATTGTTCCCCGGATGTCCACCCGCTTCGGCTCGGCCGGCACGCCGGGCGTGGCCTCGGTTGCCTTCTCTTCGATTGGGATTGACGCCAGATGAACGAACGCGACCAGGGTCAGCGCAAGGGCTATCGCCAGAGCCCCCGCCATCCCGCCATAGGCCACGAGAAATCCGGAGATGACCGAGGTGGTGAGAAAGCCGATCCCTCCCACCATGCCAACGAGGCCGTTCGCCTTGTCGCGCCGGTCTTCGGGGATGAGAATCGTTACCAGGGTGGAGAGGGCGATGCCCCGAAGGTTGCCCGCGATGACCCCGAGCATGGCGGAGAGAACCAGGACCCAAAGCCACGCGCTCGCGACGTTGTTGAAAGCGCCGGGAGGCGCCAGCCGCTCGACGGCCAGTGCGATCGCATAGAGCGCAAACGAGGTGGCGCTCGAACCCAGCATCACCCTCTTCTTGGAATGGTGATCGACGAGACTACCGAACCAGAACCCTAAGCCCGCTGTAAAGACGAGAAAGATCCCGGCGATCATGCCCGTCGCGAACACGGAACGCGTCTCGAGGAACACCCAGAACGTCACCGCGAACCACACCGTGAAGTTCGTGATGTTGGCGACGAGGTTGTTGGCGAGGATCTGGTGAAACACGAAGTTCATAGGGGGCAGCATTCTCCTACCTAGCCGCTGCCCAAAGGGTGGGACCCTCTTCAGACCGCACGTGCGAGACGGATTCCTCAGGACACGGGCAGGCCCAGTTCGCGTGCGGCCCCGGCCTGTGCGTCGTCGAGGGTCACGAATCGATCAATGGCTCCTTCCGCGTGGAACCAGAGCGCGGTGCGAAGGTGCGCGAGGTCGAGCGACCGCGGCGTCGACACCGCGGGAAAGGCGCTCGACTCACACAAGTCGATACTGAGGTCGCGCAACTCGAATCGTCGCTGATCCTGAAGAAGGCGTTCGAGGCAGCCCTTGAATTCCTTCGGCTTGAGCGAGCCTTCCCGCACGAGCCGAATAAGGTTGCGGCGCGCCTCGAGAACCAGGAGCACGCTCGACAGGAGTTCGGCGCCGCTCGTCTCCGCGGAGATCTTTTCCGCGCCGTCCTCACCCAAAAGGACGCAGAGATACGCGGACGTGTCGAGGTAGAGGCGGCGACGGGTTTTCACGGTTCAGCTCGCCGGTCGTCCATGAGCACGGCGAGATAGCGGCCTCGCGTGGCCCGGCGCAGGAGCGGCACGAGGGGCTCGTTCAAGGCAGCGCCCCCATCAGAGGCCTTCCCGGGCGTCGCCGGACTCAGGCGGGCTACCACGCGATTGTGACGAGTCACGAGCATGGTCTTTCCGCCTTCGGCTTCGGCGATGGCCGCAGAAAGGCCTGATTTAAGGTCCTGAATAGAGATCCTTTTCATGGCCAGATTATAGGCCTGACGAGCCGTCGCCTCCTCCTCCACTACACTCGGAGGGTCATGCCCTTGACCGGTCGATCGCGCACCACCACCGCGGCCACGCGACGCGCGATCCAACCGCTGCTCGTGTTGATGGGCGGTCTCGGTTCGGTACTGACGCCGTCACTACCCGCCGTTTCCGCGCAGACGTTCGCGATTGAAAACATCACAATCATCGACGTCGAAACCGGGGCACGCCGGGCGCAATCTCCGCCGGTTGCCCCGTCGAGCGCACGAACAGGCGGCGACCACCCATCTCAATGTCACGACCAAAGCGCCGGAGTTCAGGATTCATCGACGGATGGTGACGCGCAGCCATGCCTGGCGCGGCACTCTGAATTTTCTAACACGGTGTGACGTGTGCGGGCTCGTCGCGGGGCCGCCTGCACCGAAGGCTTCATCGCATCGAGTCAAACACTGCTCTGTGCCCGGCGAGAGCGCGTCGCTCAGCTTCCCGGTTGGGCTCCGGTGTTTCCACGCCCCGCTCCTCAGTGCCACCGAGGAGGATGCCGTCCCGACGCGGAAACATGTAGAGACCGTCTTCCGTCGCCATCGCGTAGTCGACCTCGGATTGTGGGAGCAGGACGCTCAGCTGACCCTTAAGTCACGCAGCAGCGCGCTGAGGTACACCGGCGGCTCGATGAACATCATGTTGTCGACGAGCACATGCGGTGCTGCGAACGGGTGTTCTGATGCAGGGAGCGCACGAGCGTCCGGAAACAGGTCCCGCAGCAGCGTGTACTCCCAGGGGTCTGGTGACGGCGTCCGGCTCAGAAAGTACTGTCGCCTCCAACGGACTCCGTAATAGTCACCAACGAGCCCCTGAAAATAGCGGTGCGAGAATCTGGCCGCCCTCTCGAACTGTGCATTGAAGGCCGCGGTTCGGAGCGCCTCATTCACGACAAGGGACGGGTACCAGCTGGCTCCCGCAATGTTCGACGTTGTATCGGGTGGAAGCTCGCGCGCGAAAATCGTCACGTCGAATCCGCGGCTTTGAAGCAATCGCGCGGTTGCGAGGCCGACCGCGCCACAGCCGAGGACGGCGGTCGGGCCAGCGCGGCCGCTGTCGATGACCAATTTGACAGCGAGATTCGCGGTGCCCCAGGATAGGGTCACTCCGCAGCCACCGTGCCCATAGTTATGAACAAGCAGTTTGTCGCCGAGCGTCTCCGCGTCGACATGAAACCCCGATGGACGAAACGGCCGCAAGCCCACAACGGTGCGAATGATCCGCTCGGGGGATACCAGCACACGCTCGAGGCGGTGCCGAGGGCGAGCGCCAAAAGCCGCAGCGGGCGCGGTACGAACGCCACACCCGGCGGCGAGAGCCCCGGCGAACCCCCCTATGGCCTCAAGCACGTCCCGGCGCCCTGGCTGCAATCCGCTCACGATCACCCCCGAAATGTGTCAGCCCACCGAGATGGCCTGAACTGTTACTTCTCCTTGGATTCAGACTTGTCGTGCTCGCCGTCGGTCAGGAGAGGCATCGATGAACCAAGCGACGGCGCGATGAGACCCGTCTTCACGTAAGTCATCAGCTTGTCGCGTGTATCGGTGATGTCGAGGTTGCGCATGGTCAACTGACCGATGCGGTCCTGGGGCGAGAAGACGCTCTCACCCTTCTCCATGGTGAGCCGCTCCGGCTTGTAGGTGAGATTCGGGCTCTCGGTGTTGAGGATCGAATAGTCGTTGCCGCGGCGGAGTTGAACTGTCACCTCGCCCGTCACCGCGCGCGCCACCCAGCGCTGCGCGGCTTCGCGGAGCATGAGCGCCTGCGAATCGAACCAGCGTCCCTGATAAAGAAGTCGACCAAGGCGTCGCCCACTCTCGCGATACTGCTCGATCGTGTCTTCGTTGTGGATGCCGGTGATCAAGCGTTCGTAACCGATGAAGAAGAGGGCCATGCCCGGCGCTTCGTAGATGCCGCGGCTCTTCGCTTCGATGATCCGGTTCTCGATCTGGTCCGACATGCCGAGGCCGTGGCGTCCGCCGATTGCGTTCGCCTCGAGCATCAGCTGCACCTGGTCCTCGTAGGTCTTCCCGTTCAGCGCTACCGGCCGGCCCTCTTCAAAGCGGATCGAAACCGTCTCGGCCTTGACCTCGACATCTTCGCGCCATGAGGCGACGCCCATGATGGGCTGCACGATCAGGATGCCTTTGTTGAGGAACTCGAGATCCTTCGCTTCGTGGGTGGCGCCGAGGATGTTGGAGTCGGTCGAATACGCCTTCTCGGAACTCATGTGATAGGCGAAGCCCGCCTTGCTCATGTACGCGGACATCTCTTTGCGGCCGCCCAGTTCGTCGATGAACTGCTGGTCGAGCCACGGCTTGTACACGCGGAGATTCGGGTTCGCGAGCAGGCCGTAGCGGTAGAAGCGCTCGATATCGTTGCCCTTGAAGGTGCTGCCGTCGCCCCAGATAT
>JANNJB010000813.1:0-3006 GCA_031405615.1 Vicinamibacteria bacterium
GACGGTCTCGTGTTGTATGACGCCTTGTACCTTTGGGCGAAGGAGGGACTACCGGAAACGCACACATGGAACCCGGATCTCTATCGATGACCGAGACCATCGAGCCGCAGCCCAGCTTTCGCGAGGCCCTGCGCTTCTGGGCGCGCCTTGGCTTCATCTCGTTCGGCGGGCCGGCCGGACAGATCGCCATCCTTCATCGTGAACTCGTGGAGCGGAAGCGCTGGATCAGCGAGGAGCGTTTTTCGGCCGGCCTCGCGTTCTGCACATTTCTGCCCGGGCCCGAGGCGCAGCAACTCGCCACCTACATCGGCTGGTCGCTTCACGGCGTGCGCGGCGGTCTCGCCGCGGGGATCTTGTTCTTCCTGCCCGCCGCCTTCCTTCTCCTGCTACTTTCGTTCATACGAGCCGAGTACGGAACGCTCCCGTTCGTCGCGGCAACGCTGTACGGACTGCGTCCCGTGGTGGTCGCGGTCATCGGTGACGCCGTCCTTCGCATGGCCCGCCGAACCCTGCCCTCACACCACGCTCTGGCCGTGGCGGTTCTCGCCTTCGCGGCCGTGTTCCTGCTCCGCCTCCCCTTCCCGTGGATTGTCCTTCTCGCGGCTCTCATCGGAATGCTCATGACCTCCTTCCGACCGGCGGTCGTGGCGGCGGAAGTACCCGCGGGAGCGCCGCTCGGAAGACAAGCCGCGCGGGCAGGGCGCGTGCTCGCGCTGGGTCTGCTCTTCTGGATCGCGCCATGGTTTGTGCTGACGTCATTCGGAGAGGACGTGAAGCTGTTCCAGCACCTGTACCTCTTCTTTACGCAGGCAGCACTCGTAACTTTCGGAGGTGCCTACGCCGTACTGAGCTACGTGACCCAGGCCGCGGTCGAGCAATTCCAATGGCTCTCCCGGCCCGAGGTGATCGATGGTCTTGCGCTCGCTGAGGCGACGCCTGGGCCTCTCATCATCGTTTTGCAGTACGTCGGCTTCCTCGCGGGCTGGAACGACCCCGGCGGTTTATCGCGCGGGCTGAGCGGAACGATTGGAGCGGCGGTCACGACCTACGCGACCTTTCTGCCGAGCCTCACTCTGGTGTTCCTCGGCGCGCCGTATGTCGATCGCGTCCAGTCGCTCCCCCGCCTCGCAGGCTCGCTTCGCGCGATCGGGGCCGCGGTCACCGGTGTGATCGCGAGCCTAGGTCTCGACTACGGCCTCGCCGTGCTCCGGCCCGGCGCCTCCTCCGCTTCCCCGGACTTCTTCGCCCTCGCGAGCATCCTCGCGGCCGCTATCGCGCTGCGGCTGGGATTGAGTCTGGGCATCGTCCTTCTGGGCGGCGGCGCGGCGGGTTTCGCCCATCACTTCATTTCATGACGAGGCCCCGGATGAAACCGATCGAAACGCTGTTGCTGACCCGCGATGACGTGAAAGAACTCCTGACCTTGGACGACTGCATCGATGCGGTGGGGCGGGCGTTCTCGCTCGCGGCCCAGGGTCTGATCCCACGCGCGGGCGTTCTGGGCTTTCCTGCGAAGGACGGAGGTTTCCACATGAAGGTGGCTTCGCTCCCCGGCGAGCCGGGCTACTTCGCAGCCAAGCTCAACGGGAACTTCTTCCGCAATCGCGAACGCTTCGGCATGCCCAACATCCAGGGGCTGATCGTCCTGTGCGACGCGGATAACGGCCGCCCGCTCGCGGTCATGGACTCGATCGAGATCACGATCCTGAGAACCGGCGCGGCGACCGGCGTGGCGGCTCGGCTGCTGGCGCGCCAGGGAGCGGGCGTGGTGACGATCTGCGGATGCGGTAACCAGGGCCGCGTTTCCGTACGCGCTCTGCAGAGCGTCCTGCGAATCGAGCGGCTCTACTTGTGGGACCTCGACCCGCAAGCTGCCGCGAACATGGCGGCCGAGCTGGGCTCGACACTCACCCAACGAATTGAAGTTGTCAGTGATCCACGCGTGGCGACACGAATGAGCGACGTCATCGTGACGTGCACGCCATCGAAGCAGGCCTTCCTCGGGCGGGACGATGTCCGGCCCGGCGCGTTCATCGCCGCGGTCGGAGCGGATAACGAGGAGAAGAACGAAATCAGCGCGGCACTCTTGGCCGCTTCGAGCATCGTGACCGACAGCACGGAACAATGCCTGAAGATCGGCGACCTTCATCACGCCATCGCGGCAGGACTCGCGAGTGCGGAGAGCGTCCACGCCGAACTCGGTCAAATCCTCGCCGGACTGCGGCCGGGACGCACGCGGGAAGACGAGGTGTTTATCTTCGACAGCACAGGCACGGCGCTTCAAGACGCCGCCGCGGCTGCGTTGGTGTATGAACGAGCCGTCGCCTCGGGGCGGGGCATGCGGTTTTCTTTCGCGGCGTGAGCGGCGAATCAGTCCCAGACGGACCACTGCTGAGTCGAAAGCGCGTACGCGGCGATGAGAGCGTTCGCGGTGCCGTGAGCCACCACCGCATCGGCGAGTCGACCGCGCCGCGAGAGTGTGAGTGCCAACGCCACGCCGGCGAGCGTACCTGCCAGGAACCGGCCGTGCATCGCTCCAAACATCAGGGACGAAAGGATGAGGGCCAGCAGGGAGGCTCGCCCATCGGGCACCGCCTCGAAATTGGACGACGTCAGCTTGCGAATCACGTATCCCCGGAACGCCAGCTCCTCCGCGAGGGGCACGGTCAGGCTCGATCCGACGGCACGAAAGACGAGCCACCCCACCGCGGCCCAACCGGGAAGTTGGGCGAGGCCTGAGGTGATCGCGGATTGCCCGGGGGCAGGCTCGAGCGCCATCCAGCCAAGGAAGATCAGGACCCCGGGCAGAGCGGCCCACGTCGACCCGCGCCAACCGAGTTCGGCAATGCGATTTCGATACAACAGCAGGACCGCGCCAACGAGGACGGCCCGCAACGGATAGAGGAGGTCGAAGTCGTCCGTGAAGATCCGCGTGATCATGGCGGTCGCGAGCAGCACCAGCATCGGCAGCAGATAGGGGGCCGCGGGATTTGGAGCCCCTGCAAC
>JANNJB010000814.1:0-9028 GCA_031405615.1 Vicinamibacteria bacterium
TAGCCCGAGAGTTCCTCGGCGGAGATTGAGAAGCCGGGACCACGCGCGTCCCACTGGCTCGAAAGGCGGTTCGCGACGATGTTCGGCATGGTGCCGAGAACGCCCGCGGATTCGAGCGCAGCGATGGGTTCGGTGGTGATCGGCTCTTCGAGGAAGAGGGAACGCCAGCGGAGTCCGTAGCGGGCGACCTCGGGATCGCAGCCCATGCCCACGAGAACCCCGGTGCGCTCGGGCTTGAGGGTTTTTGACGCGAGGGCTTCCTGCGCCGCGGCGAGGAGCAGGGTCTGCTGTGCGAGTGTCGCCTCGAGATCTTTGGGCGGAAACTTGAGGCCCGTGGCTTCGAGTTCGACCCGGGCGGCTCGCGAGCCCAGCGGCAGTTTACGGAGGGTGCGAGCCGCGAACTCCCGCGTGGTCTCGCATTCTCCGGCGCGAACGCCGAGGCCGATAACCGCGATGGCGACGGGGGGCTTTGGCGTGGGAGCCGGGGCGGTCGGCGCCATGGAGCCCGCGCGCCACTCTTCCACGATCATGTGCGCGTTGTTTCCGCCGAATCCGAAGGCGGAAAGGGCGGCGCGACGCGGGGCGGGGCTGTCCCACGGTTCGGGTGCTTGAAGCAGACGGAGGCTGGATCCCTCGAGTTCGTCCACCGGCGCATCGACAAGAGCCGAAGGCGGACGCACGCCGCGATCGAAACCGCTCAGCGTCTTGGCGAGCGCCGCCATGCCCGCACTCGTGATGAGATGACCCAGGTTGCCCTTGAGCGAGCCCGCGGGCACCTTATGGGAGCCGAAGATGCGCGAGGTGCTGCGGATCTCGACCGCGTCGCCCACGCGGGTGCCGGTGGCGTGGCACTCGAGAAGGGAAATGTCGTTCGGTTCGAGACCCGCGCATGCGTACGCCGCCTCCATCGCGCGGACCTGGCCTTCCTCGGAAGGGGCCAGAAGGCCATGGCCTCGTCCGTCGTTCGAGAGGCCGATGCCCCGGATCACGCCGAGGATCCGGTCGGAATCGCGGATGGCATCGCGCAATCGTTTGAGGGCCACGCAGCCCGCTCCCTCGGCGGGAACCAGACCGTCCGCGTCCTTGTGGAAGGGACGGCTGCGGCCCGAGGGCGAGAGGGCCTTGAGCGCGGTGAACCCCATGTGGATGAAGAGATCGTCGGCTCGAGAGACCGCGGCCGCGAGCATGAGGTCCGCCCGCTCATCGGTGAGAGCGTCGCAGGCGAGCTTGATCGCGTAGAGCGAACTCGCGCAGGCGGCGTCCAGGGCGAAGGCGCTGTCGATGAGGCCAAGGTTCAAGGCGCGGGCCGCGAGGAACGCGGGCAGGCCCGAGGAAAATCGATTCCGCGCATCGATGCGGTCGGCCGGACCAACACCGCTCCATACCTGCTCCGCGAAATGAGAGAGGCCCGAGGACGGGAAAGAGAGGTTCGCGAGGACGAGGCCGGTACGCGGACGGAGCCGGTCGGCGTCCTTGACCCCCTGCATGGCTTCGCGCGTGGTGTGAAAGACGAGCTTGAAGAGAGGGTCGAGGCCGTGGATCTGGGCCGCGGGAAGCGCGAAGCCCGAAGGATCGAAACGGTCTTCGAAGCCGCGCACGTAGCCGCCGCGAAGGGAGCTGACGCGGTCGTGAGTAGGCCCGCCCGCGCGCGCCACCAGTTGCTCGGGATCGACGCGCCAGCGCCGGTCGGGGACGGTGCTCAGCAGGTCCTGGCCGGCGAGGACGCGGTTGAACAACTCCTCCGCGCTGAAAGCACCCGGAAGAGCGTACGACTGGGCGACGATCGCGATCGGTTCGAAACGTTTCAAGCGAGAGGTCCCGGGATTTGTCCAGCTACGACTTCTGGGCGGTGTCCACCATGTGCATTTCGATGCCGCGCAACTCGCACAGCAGGCGGCCGTCCTCGGTGCGCACGATGGCGTCCGAGACCGTCTTGAGTTCGGACACCGAACGCGACCGGATGGAGCAGTGCAGCGGACCGCTTGCCGGTTCGTCGAGATGGATGGTGAGCGATTCCATGCCCGTGGGCAGGGACGTCTTGCCGACCGCGCGCATGCCCATGAGAATCGCCATCTGCAGGCCGCCGTCGATCGCCGCGGGATCCGTCGCGAACGGGCCGCCGATCCAGCCGATGTCGCGGGTGGAGGCCACGAGAGCCGAACCGCCCTGCGGTCCCACTGAGCGCACACCCTTGAGGACCTGGAAGTCGGGGCCATGGAACAACACCGGGCCGTAGACCTCTTCGGTCGCCCACGGCGTGCCCGTCTTCGGCGCCTCGAACTCCTGAGGTGACGCGTGGGGCGAGGAGCGATCGGTCATCTCGGCCATCGCTCGATAGTGCGCGGGGCCGCCGGGCGAGCGCAGTTCGCACGCGAGCCGCGCGCCCGAACCATTCGACACCTGTTCGCACGAGATCTCGAGCCTGGTTCCGCGACCCTCGAAATCGGCGATGCGGATGCCCTTCAGGACCTTGAGGTCCTTGATCGCGGAAAGGCGGAGATCGGGCCGCGTGCTTCGAGCGATCCTCGCGAAGGCCTCGAGGGCGAGGGCGACCGGGAACACGGGAACACCTTTGACCGCGTGTGACGCGAGGTGAGGAGAGGTGCGCGACGAGATCACGATGTCGCCCATCACTTTGCGAGCCGAACCGTGTCCGAGCAGGACAGAAGTGTCCGGACGTCCTCCGACCACGACGGACACCGGCGCCTGGGGATCGGTGATGGCCTCGACGAAGAGGCGGGCGCCGTCCGCGATCGGGATGAGGGCCACACCGCGTTCGAGGAACACCGTGCGAAGCGAAGGCGTCACCATGCCCCCGTCCCACGGGCCCCAGTGGAGCACGCGGACCGCCGCGTTCTTGCGCTGCTTCGCTTCGAACTGGGCGACCGACTCCAGGGTCTCGTTCGCCATCGCGTAGTCGGCTTGGCCTGGATTGCCGACGCGTCCCGCGACCGAACCGAAGAAACATAGAACCTTGAGATCGTCGGCGCGCGTCGCGTCGAGGAGATTGTGGAGACCCGCGACCTTGGTGTCGAACACCGAGTTGAACTGGGCGTCGGTCTTCTCCGCGATCCGTTTGTCGGCGAGAACGCCCGCGGCATGCACGATGCCGTCGATGCGCTTGAAGTGCCCGCGGACCGAGTGAACGGCCATGCCGACGTCACCCTTGTCCTTGAGGTCGCAGGGGAGGTACAGAGCTTCCGAACCGGCGGCGCGAATCGCATCGAGAGTGGCCCGCGTTTCCCGCGCGGCTGCGGTGGCCGAAGCCGCCTGCTTCGCTTCGGGCGGGGTCGGCGTGCGGCCAAGAGCTCGCTCGGCCGCGATGTACGCCGCCTGCAGTTCGCTTTCGGTGGTCTTGCCTTCGGCCCAGGCTGGAGCGAAGTCGGAATCGGTTCGACCGAGAATCGCGAACCGGTACTTCCCGGTCTTTGCGAGCGCTTCGAGACACGAGGCGGTGACGCCCCGCGCTCCCCCGGAAACGATCAGGACCGAACCCTCATCGAGCTTTGCGGTGGTCGCGCCGGGTGCGCTGTGCGGACCATCCTCGAAGCGCAGCGACGTTCTGTTTCCCGAGGCGTCAATCGAGACATCAAGGTCCGCCCCACCTTCGAGGATCTCCGCGGCCACCGACTCCGCCACGCGATCGGCGTCCACGCGGCCCCGCGCTATTGAGATAAAACGGCTCGTGACTTCGGGGAGTTCGAGCGCCATCGTGCGGATGAGCCCGGCGATGCCGCCGAGCCAGTAGGAGTGCGAGGACGAACCCGACAGGTCGGCCACGGCGATGAAGAGACGCGGCGTCCCTGCGGAGACCGCGACACTGCGCGCCGCCTGGAATGCCTCTTTCTGGATGCGGACGGCGTCCTCGACGCTGGCGCAGTCGGACAGGCCGGCCATGTCGATCACCCGCGCCGCGTGTACGTCGGATGCGGCGGCGACGGAGTCCACGACCTTGGCATCGACGCCCCGATTCTCGAGGATCGCGGCCACGCGTTCGGCGACGCCGCCCTTGTCGCGCACGATCATCACCGAACCGCTGAAGAGGCCGCGCGGAGAGAAGCCGGGGCGGGGTGCTGTCTGCCGCACCGCCACGAAGCGGCCGAGTTTGGTCGGGGCCGAACCGGGCCTGACGATCACGGGCGCCGATTCGGTGGTGGGTGCGGCCACGGCGGGAGCGACGGACGGGGTCACGGCGGCGGCCGCAGGCGCCTTGGCCGCACTTCCGCCGAGACGTTCGAGGACCTGGCGCAGGGTGCGGAGCGCGCCGAGTTCAGCGGCGGGAATGCTCGGGAGCGCAGGGACCTGCTCCGAAACCGCGGAGAGGATCTCCACGCGCTTGATGGAGTCGATGCCGAGATCGGCTTCGATCTCCATGTCGAGGCCGATCATTTCCTTGGGGTAGCCGGTCTTGTCGGCGACGACGCCAAGGAGGACGTCCTGAATGGAGGCGGATGAGGAGACGGGCGTCGCGTGAGTTTCCGCGGGAGCCGCGGGGGCCGGCACCGTCGCGGCGGCGGTGATTTCGGTGCTCGCGCCAAAGCGATCGAGGATGTTGCGCAACGTGCGCATGGCTCCGAGTTCCGCAGCGGGAATGTTCGGCAGCGAGGGGACGAGTTCCTGCACGGCGGAGAGGATCTCGACGCGCTTGATGGAATCGATGCCGAGGTCGGACTCGATCTCCATGTCGAGACCGATCATGTCCTTGGGGTAGCCGGTCTTGTCCGCGACGACCGCGAGCAGGGCGCTCGTGATGGAGCCCCCGCTGGAGGCGGGGGCGGGCGCCGTGGCGGGCACGGCAGCAAGGGCCGATGCCGCGGTGGACGTGGGTGCGGAAACGTCCACGGTGGCGCCGAAGCGGTCGAGGATGTTCCGCAGCGTCCGCATCGCGCCGAGTTCGGCGGCCGGGATCGCGGGCAGGGAGGGAACGCGTTCCTGGACGGCGGAGAGGATCTCGACGCGCTTGATGGAATCGATTCCGAGGTCGGACTCGATTTCCATGTCGAGGCCGATCATGTCCTTGGGGTAGCCCGTCTTGTCCGCGACCACCGCGAGCAAGGCTTCCGAGATCGATGGACCTGCGGTGGGAGCGGGGGCCGGAGGCGGAGCCATGGCGATGGCAGGAGCCGGCTTTGGGGCCACCGGTGCGATTGGCGCGGGCGCCGGCATCGAGTGAACGATCGGCGAGATGGGTGCAGGAACCGAAACGGGCGCGGGTACGAAAGAGGGCGCGGCCGTGAACGCGGCGGGCGAGTACGCGGCGGGAACGGGTTGCCCGCTGATACTCGCGATCGCAGCCTCGGACGTGCGAAGGAACGCCATGTGTGACTCCGCCATGGTGCGCTGGTAGGCGGAGTGGGCTTCGGCGGTCTGCCGCTGGACTTCAGCGAAGGCGCGCAGCCACTCGGGATCCTGAACGTTTGCGTTCGAATTCAAGGCGGGGGATTCCTCTTCGGTGGGACGGACCGTCGCCACGGTGGGCGCGACGGCGCGCGGTCCGGGCGCGGGGGCTTCGATGCGCTTCGGGTTGGGCTTCGGCAAGCCGGCCGAGCCCTCCTTCGGCGGATAGGGCTTCGCGTAGTTGGCGCCCGAAAGCATGATGGCGTGCGCCTTCGGAGCTTCCTTGCGGGGTTCGACGCGCGTGCCCTCGAAGAGCTTGCCGAGATCGACCGCGAAACCGCCGGCCGTAAGTGTCGCGAGAGCCTGCAGGAACGACGCAGCTCCCGAAGCGCCCTTGCGGTCGGTGGCGATCGCGAGGTGGGGCGCGTCGCCGAGCGTGTCTTTGACGAGGCCGGTGAGAACCGCGCCCGGTCCCACTTCGATGAACGTTCGGACGCCGTCCACGTACATCGTCTCGATTTCTTCCGAGAAACGCACGGACGACGCGATCTGCGAAGCGAGAGTCGCGCGGATGCCGTCTTCGCCGCCGGTGTAGCGCTGGGCGGTGGAGTTCGCGTACACGGGTTTGCCGGGAACCGAGATCGGCTGGCTCTTCAGGAACGACGCGAAGGGATCGACGGAGCCTGCGACCACGCTCGAATGGAACGCGGTGGCGACGGACAGGCGTGTGCCTTTGAAGCCCTGGCCTTTCAGTTCGGCCGCTGCGGCATCGACCGCCTCGGTGGGCCCGGCGATGACGACCTGCCGCTTGGAGTTCCGGTTGGCGATGACGACCGGGGACTTGAGGAGCGTCTCCAGCATCTCGACCGTCTGTTTGCCGAGCGAGATCGCCCACATGGCGCCTGAGGTGGTGGCGGCATCGCGCATCAGTTCGCCGCGTTTCCGCGCGGTCTCGAGCATCGCCTTGGAATCGATCGCGCCCGCGGCGTGCAGGGCCGTGACTTCGCCGAAGCTGTGCCCGCCGAACATGTCGCCGTCGACGCCGAGGTGACGGAGGAGGCGGAGCGTCGCGAGACTCGCGAGGCCGAGGGCCGGCTGCGCCCATTCCGTCGCGGTGAGTCGCGCGGTCTGCGCGGCTCGGGCTTCGTCGGTGAACACGGAGGGCGGAAACACCATGCGATGGATGGTGGAGCGGTCGCCAGGTTCGCCGAATTCGAGTCCGGCGTGATCGTCCCAGGCCTGCCGCGCGGCGTCGAATGCCATCGCGAGTTCACGTCCCATGCCGACCGACTGCGATCCTTGACCGGGGAAGAGAAAGGCTATGGAGCCTTCCGCCTTCGCCCCGCGACCGTAGACCGGTCCGCCGGGGAGTGAGAACGCGGGTCCATCGACTTTCGGCTTCGCGAGACCGAGCTGCTTCTCGAGTTCGGCCAACGAGGTGGCGACCACCGCGAGGCGGCAGTCGGCGGTGACATCGAAACGCGCGGCCGCGTCCCGCGCCACGCCGCTGAGCGAAGCGCCGGCCTGAACGTCGCCGAGCATCGCGTCGATCACGCCGACCAGCGCCGCGGGGTCCTTCGCGGAGAGGGCCACGAGTTCCGCGCTCACAGAGCGCATGCGAAGCGCCCGCTTCGCCGAGCCCTGGTATTCCTCGAGCGTGATGTGGAAGTTGCTGCCGCCAAAACCAAACGAGCTGACCGAGGCGCGCCGCGGATGGGTGTTGTCGCGGATCCAGGGCTTCGCTTCGGTGTTGAGATAGAAGGCCGTCTCTTCGATCTTGAGCGCGGGATTGGGGGTGTCCACCTTGATCGTCGGGGGCAGGACTTTGTTGTGAAGGGCGAGGGCCGCCTTCATGAGTCCCGCGGCGCCCGCGGACGCCTTGGTGTGGCCACTTGATCGAACCGAGAGCGCACCACTGCTTGTCCGTGCGGGTGGTTTCGCCGAAGACGGTGTTGAGCCCGCCGAACTCCGCGGCGTCGCCCGCCTTGGTGCCGGTGCCGTGGGCTTCGACGAGTTCGACGGTGTCGGGACCGTAACCGGCGCCTTCATAGGCACGGCGCAGAGCTTTGGCCTGGCCGGCGCTCACCGGCGCGTAGATGCTCTTCGCACGGCCATCCGACGACGAACCGACGCTGGTCAGAACCGCGTAGATCGGATTGCCGTCGCGTTCCGCGTCTTCGAGACGCCGCAGGCCGATGAGGCCGATACCTTCGCCGAGCATGGTGCCGTCGGACTTCGCGTCGAAGGGGCGGCAGTCCCCCGAGAACGACAGCGCGGTCGTCTTCGAGAAACACATGAACATGAAGATGTCGTTGAAGGTCTCGACACCGCCGGTGATCACGAGATCGGAGCTGCCGAGGTGCAGTTCCTGCACCCCCATGGCGAGGGCTCCGAAGGCGGAGGCGCAGGCCGCGTCGACGACGCAGTTGGTGCCGCCGAGGTTCAGGCGGTTCGCGATGCGTCCGGCGACCACGTTGCCGAGAAGGCCGGGGAAAGTGTTTTCCTGCCACGGCGTGTACGAGCCGGAGATCCGGTCGCAGACCTTCTGGACTTCGTCTTCGGGCAGGCCGTGTTCACGAAGGGCACGGACCCAGATGGGACGCTGCAGGCGGGACCCCATTTCGACCAGAAGTTCCTGGGCGGAGGTGATGCCGATGATGACGCTGGTGCGTTCGCGGAGGGCGTCGGGGAACTGCCCTTGGGTGACGTCTTCGAGCAGCTGTTTGGCGACGATGAGGCCGAGGAGTTGGGAGGTGTCGGTGGCCGGGATGACGTTTGGCGGCATGCCGTGTTCGAGCGGGTCGAACGCGACCTCGGGGATGAAGCCCCCGCGCTTCGCGTAGGTCTTGTCTGGAGCCTTCGGGTCGGCGTCGTAGTAGTCGTCGATCAGCCAGTGGGCCTTCGGGATCTCGGTGAGCTGATCCTTGCCCGCGACGATGTCGCGCCACATTCCAAAAGCGTTGGTGGAACCGGGGAAGAGGGCGCCAAGGCCCACGATGGCAATCGGTTGATGTTTTGGAGGCATGTTGGGAGTCGCCAGTCTTCAACGACCGTGGGGAAGCCACGATTCGAGCCTCGAATTATCGCAGGCGCGGGGCGGCAGAGGGGGAGCCCCTCAAACTGTGACAAAAATGAGACTTGTGTTTTCCCTGGAAGCCGAAGCCACCACCCCGCCCGGAGGTACTCACGTCACCCCCGCGGAGGCGGGGGCCTAGCGCGAACTCCCGTTTCCGATCGCGACGTTCACGCGACTAGTCGCTTCCTCCACCACCGCCATCGCCTCCGCCGCCGTCTCCTCCGCCACCGCCGTCGCCGCTGTCCCCACCACCACTGTCGCCGGAGGCTCCGTCTTCGTTGGAGTCATGGGACTTGTCGTGGCTGCCGGTGTCCGCGTAGCCGCCATCGGTCGAAGCGTAGCCGCTTGTGCCGGTGTCCTGAGTTTGTCGATCCCGTCGGCTTCCACCGATCATGCTCCGGGTCAAGACGACGAACAACACAATCAGGAAAGCGCCAACGGCGATGATCGAAACCATGCCGGATTATTGCAGTTCCCGCGTGGCGATTTCGCGACGGATCGTCGCGATCGGAACGGGAATGTAGGGGCAGCGCGAAGCCTCCCCTCGGGGGACGCGGCTTTTTAACTCAAATGATTTCCCATCATTAATTTCAATAGATTCTGTCAACTTGACAA
>JANNJB010000815.1:0-2585 GCA_031405615.1 Vicinamibacteria bacterium
CCTTCGTGAACGCAGTCGAGTTGGAACCACACCGCCGGTGAGTTCTTGTGCGGGCTGCTCAGGATGTCCGCCGCGACCTCCGGCAGTTCCTCCGAGCGCCGGAAGACGTTCACGAGGTCGACCGGCGCGTCGATCTACCGCACCGAGCGATACACCCGCGCCCCGAGGATCGTCTCCTCCTTCGGATAGACGGGAACGATCTCGTAACCGGCCCGCTGCATGTACGCGGAGACGCGGTGCGAATCCCGGTGCGCCTTGGGAGACAAGCCCACCACCGCGTTTCGCCTGACCCGCTGAAGCAGGGCGCGGATCTCGTCGTCGGTCGGATTGTTCATTCGACGAAGGTCACCTTGTTGATCTCGCGCAGGCTGCTGGTTCCGTCGAGAACCTTGTCGACCGCCCCCTCGCGCAGAGTCCGCATCCCGAAACCCCGCGCCTTCTTCTTGATCTCGCCCACCGGCCGCCGCTCGAGAATCAGCTGGCGGATGTCGTCGTGCAATTCGAGGAACTCGCCCACCGCCCGCCGGCCGAGGAAACCGCTCGAGGCGCAGGACTCACAGGCCCCGCGGTCGTAGACCGGGCGCCCCTTCGCCAGGCCAGGGTCGATTCCGCTGGCCCGCCACTCGGCCTCGGAGATCGTGGCCAGCTGGCGGCAGGACCGACACAAGACACGCACCAGGCGCTGCGCCATCACGAGGGTGAGGGCGGAGACAAAGTTGTAGGGATCGACGCCCATGTGCAGGAAGCGGCCGATCACATCGAAGACGTTGTTGGCATGGACCGTGGTGAAGACGAGGTGCCCGGTGAGCGCCGCCTGCACCGCGATCTGGGCGGTCTCGGGGTCGCGGACCTCGCCCACCATGATCTTGTCGGGATCGTGACGCAGGATCGAGCGGAGGCCGCGCGCGAAGGTGAGTCCCTTCTTCTCGTTGACCGGGACCTGGGTGATCGCGGCGATCTGGTACTCGACCGGGTCCTCGATGGTGATGATCTTCTCTTCCGAACTCGCGATCTCATTGAGCGCGGCGTAGAGCGTCGTGGTCTTGCCGCTTCCCGTGGGGCCGGTCACGAGGATCATCCCGTAGGGTTCGGCCACGTACTTCTTCACGGTGGCGAGCTGGGCCACGTCGAAGCCGAGGGCCTGGAGCCGGAGTTCGCGGAACTCCTTCGACAACGACTCGCGATCGAGGATACGTATCACCACGTCCTCGCCGTGGATCGACGGCATCACAGAGACGCGGAAGTCAATGGTGCGGCCGGAGACGCGCAGGCGGAAGCGGCCATCCTGAGGAATGCGGCGCTCGGCGATGTCGAGTTCGGCCATGACCTTCACGCGCGAGACGATGGTCTCCGCGTGGCGTTTCTCGACCGGGGCCGTGGCTTCGTAGAGCGCGCCGTCGATCCGGTACTTGGCGAGAACCGCGCGGTCCTTGGACTCGATGTGAATGTCGGAGGCGCGCCGCTCGATGGCGCCCAAAAGCAGGGAATCCACCAGCCGGACAATCGGGCTCTCGGACGCGAGAGTTTCGAGGTCGACGACCTTACCCTCGTCGTCGGAGATGAGTTCGTAGCTCGCCCCAAGATCCTCGCGCGCCCGATCGAGGAGCGTCTCGCCGCCTTTCTTCCGCCTCAGCCCCTCCGAGATGTCCTGGGCGGTGGCGACCACGGCGTCAATGGGCCGGCCGAGGGCGAACTCGGCTTCCGAGATCCGCTCAAGCGAGAGGGGCGGGGCGAAGGCGAGGACCAACCGAGCTCCCGCCCGGCCGCACGGAACACAGGAGAAGCGAACCAGGGTCTCGAGGCTAAGACCGTCCCACAGCGAGGCATCCGCGGCCTCGTGGTCGATGACGACGAAGGGCAGCCGCAAGGCCGCCGCGGCCTGCTCGGCGCTCTGGCTGGAAGACTCCTGAACCGTCATCTTCCTACTCTAATCGTCCGGTCCGCTTCGCGCGGGCGGGACGGATCGGCGAAATGTGACCCGGTTGGGCTGGAACGTTCCAATTTCCCTAGACACCGTGATTCCCCGGGAGTATGGTTCCTGCGAATCCATCTGGCGCGTGGGCGCGGGCGCGGGCGCGGCCTCCAACAACGTGCGGCCAATCGACGATCTCAAGCCCGATACTTCAGGAGAGACAACAATGACTCGATCTTCTCGGAGCGCCTCGCGCGCAGTTTCCCCGGCCGCCTCTCTGGGTTTCGCCGCGCTGCTGGCCCTCTCGCTGATCCTTGCCCCCGCCCCGGCGCGGGCTCAAATCGACTCCGGCTCGATCGTGGGCGACGTGACCGACACTCAGGGCGGCGCCCTGCCCGGCGCCACCGTGGTGGCCATCCAGCAGGGCACCCGCTTTTCGTTCACCACGACCACGAACGCCAAGGGTCAGTACAACTTTCGAAACCTGCGCATCGGCTCTTACGTGATCACCGCGGAGCTTTCGGGGTTTAAGAAGACCGTCCGATCCGCGGTACAACTCAAAATCCAGGAGACGATCAAGGCGAATTTCACTCTTGACGTAGGGGCCCTGACCGAGGAAGTGACGGTCAGCGGCGCGGCGCCCCTGCTCAACACGCAGACCGGGGAAATGGGC
>JANNJB010000816.1:0-2339 GCA_031405615.1 Vicinamibacteria bacterium
GTCTCGCCAAGCCCCGCCAATAGCCATTACCGAATTGCCGGGCACGCGCAGCGTGCCCCTACGGTTCGGGGGTCTCGGAACGATGTAGGGGCACGCTGCGCGTGCCCTCGGGGCACATCAGGTACGCGGGGCCAGGATGCGTTCCCTCACCAGTCCCAGCAGGTCCTGAAACCCCCCGAGGAACTGATTCAGGGTATGCACGCTCGCGCCGTATGACGCGAAGGACGCAGGCGGAATCGCCCCTTCGTCATAGGCGAGCGGAAAGTCCTTGAACTTCCGCTGAAGCGCCGCCACGATCTCGGGCCGGACCGGCCGATCGAGCGTCTCCTCCACTTCGATGTCCGAGGCTTCGAACTGCTTCCACCACGGGTAGGGCATGGTGTGGATCACGCCCGGGCCGATGAGCTGCGACCAGTGCAGATGATGACGATAGGCGGCGGCGAGCAGGCTGGAGCGGAAGCCGCGCTTTTTGAAGATCTCGTGAGCGCGCTTGAAAACCGCAATGCCGGCCCACGCGAGGTACCCGGGATCGATCGCAATCTGCTCCTTGGTCATGACGCGCTGAAGCAGGTCGTCGAGGCGACCCACCATCAGGGTCATGTAGGGATGGAGCTGCGTCATGTCGGCCCCGCCGGCCTTGGCGCGATCGAGACCCCGCTCAAACGCCTCGGCCATCGCGACCGCCTGAGAAACCGTGAAACTCACGGTGGCGTTCACGTTGATGCCCAAGGCCACGAGTTCCTCGGCGGCCTGAACTCCCGCCGCGGTCGAGGGCACCTTGATCGCGATGTTCCGGGCAAGGGCGGCGAGCGACTTTCCGTGTTCGATCATGCGCGCCGCGTTGGCGTGGAACTTCGGCGACACCTGGATCGAGAGGAAACCCTGCCGGCCCTTCGTATCGCGATGCACGGGGGCGAGAACCGCGGAGGCCTGCCGGCCGATCTCCTCGATGACCAGCCAGGCGATTTCGTCCTCGGTCGCGGTCTCGTTCGCGCCGATGATCGCGTCGAGCACGGGATTCCAGGTCTTGGGGTCGGCCTTTACGACGCCATAGACGATGACCGGGTTGGAGGTCGCACCGGTGGCCCCGTGATCGACCGCATCCTTGAGTTCAGTGAGCGAGCAGGAGTCGTTCCAGAATTCCGCGCCGCGCAGCACGGTGAGGCGCATCCGGCTCACCTGGTTCATGAGACCTCCTCGATCACTGGGTCCGAATCATCTCGGTCAGACGCCGTCGGGCATCCTGGAGCGGGTAGTCGAGGCCCAGAAGCAGCCCAAGTGTAGGCGCTATGTCCTCGGGCGCGGCCTCCGCCGCGTACGTCCCCGGCTTGACGTTGGCGCCGATGAACACCACGGGCACGTGCCGATCGTACTCGTACGACGAACCGTGGCCGGCGCCCCCGGGACTGCTGGTGAGGTAGAGGTACTCCTTGAGGCGTCCGATCACGTGGGGGCTGCGCGAGGCGAAGTAGGAACGCCGCACCGCGTCGAAGTAGGGGTCATCCGAGGCGCTCGGCGCATCGCCCACGAACGAGGACGCCGTGTAAACCTTCTCCACCGCTCCGCTTTCGAGAAGAGCGTCGGACAGAGTCCGCTCCACGTCTTCCCGACGCACCCCCTGCCGCTCGAGCGCGTCGAGGTTGAGGTAGAAGTCCGGAGCCATGTACGAGGCGATGAGGTCTTTCTTCCCCGGGAAACGCTTCTCGAGCGCCGCCATGCCCGCAGCCTGAAGATCGGCGGGATTCACCCGGCCCGCCTTCACGCCCTTCTTCTGAAGGGTCTCGGCGAGCGGCATTACCGAATGGTCGGAGGTCAGGACGAGGAGGAAGCGATCGGGCCCCACCCTTGAACGAAGCGCTTCGAAAAGGCGCTGCAGCAGGAGGTCGAGGCGCAGCATCTGATCCATGATCTCGTGTGAGTCCGGGCCGAAGGCGTGGCCAATATAGTCGGTGGCGGAGAATCCGATGGCCAGAACGTCGGTGGTTTCGTCGGCGCCCAGGTCGTGCGCTCCTATGGCGGCAAGCGCCACGTCAAGGGTGAGTTCATCGGCGAAAGGCGTCCGGCGGAATTGGTCATGAAACGCGGGCGTTTCGGGCGCACCGGGGAGGGGATGGGGAAACGTGATGTTCTTGAGGTCGGCTTCGGTCGAAACAGCATCCTCGCCCGCGAATTTTCGGTAGACGGTCTCATCGGGAAGGAGCTTCGACCATCCTTTCGAAGCGTAGGACTCCGGCAGCCGGCGCGCGTTCAACGCGTCCAACCAGGCGGGTGCTCTCTTCATGTAGTAGCTGCTTGTGATGAACCGGCCTTCGGCGGCCTCGTACCAATAGGCGGCGTCC
>JANNJB010000817.1:0-3519 GCA_031405615.1 Vicinamibacteria bacterium
GTTCTGGACGCCCACGCCGAGCGTGACCTTCTGCAGACGGTAGGCGAATTCGAGATCGGTGACCCACTTCTTCGAGAAGATCTGATCGTTGGCGCCCGAGGCCAGGAGCTGCTTCACGCAGAAGCTGCCGTAGAGCCCCACGTTGGCGTTCGCGGAGAACCTGCCCTTCGTGAAATCGCCGATGACGCGCGCCTGATGCTTGGGCTGACCGCATTCGAACCGGCCGCGTTCCACACGGTCGAAGAGCACATTCCCGAGGCCGGCGAGTTGCGGCGGGGTGGCCACTTCCCCCTCGATCTTCGTCTGGTTGTAGTTGTACCCGGCGAAGAGCCGGAAGGTGTTCCCTCCGCTCGTTGTGGTCCGGTAGTTGGCGGTGAGATCGACGCCGCTCGTGCGGGTGTTGATGGCGTTGGTGAAGAACCGGGCTCCGGTCGCGCCCAGGGGGGCGAGGAGCGCGGTGATCGCGCCGCCCGTGAAGTTGCCGGAGAAAACGATGCGGTCGTCGATCTTCACGTTGTAGTAGTCGGCGGTGAAGTCGAAACCCTTTGTGGGAGTGAAAGCGAAGCCGCCGGTGAAATGCAGGGTGTCTTCCGGCTTCAAATCGGTGGCGCCCAAAGCGCGCGCCACTGGGCTTGCCACCGCGAAGGTTCCCACCTCGACCGGCACCGTGCCCTGTCCCGGGAGGTTGATGAAGTTCGTGCTGACCGCGGAGAAGTTCGACTGGGCAAGGGAAGGCGCCCTGAAGCCGGTGCTGGCCGCCCCGCGCAGGACGAACGTGTCGCTCGCCTGAATGCGCACCGTGACCTTGCCGTCGAAGGTGCTGCCGAAGTCCGAATAGTTCTCGAAACGCGCGGCCGCGCCCATGCGCACCTTGGTCGCCACATCGCCCTCGAGGTCGCCGTAGAAGGCCACGTTATTGCGGGAAGCGTCAACCGCGTTCGAGGGCCGGAACCCGGGGAAGACCTGGGCTCCGGGAACCGCGACCGCGCCATTGCTGGCGCGCACGCCGCCGTCCCGATAGGAGTCGGGCTCGCCGGCCTGCAGTTCGTAGCCCTCGCGTCGGAACTCGGTTCCAAACGCGACGTTGAGCGGACCGGCCAGACCCACCTCGAACTCGCGGGAGAGGTCGAGGTTCGCGATCATCTGACTCGCCACAAAGGCGCCGGCGTAGAACTCCGTCTTCGACGTCGGTCCGAGCGACGCGTTCAGGGTGTTCGTGATGTTGAAGTCCATGGCGTTGCGGCCGGCCTGGAGCGAGGCGTCCCAGTACCAGTCGTTCTTCGTCCCCCGCACCCCGAGGGTGCCCGAGCTGTCGTCGATACCGGTTTCGATGAGGGGCAGAAAGCCGATCGGATAGATCTGCGGCCAGTTCTGAGTGAACTGAAGGGCGCGTCGATAAAACCCTGGAGCCACCGCGTCGCGGCGGCTGTAACCGCCGAAAGCGTAGAAGAAGCTCGAGTCGCCGAAGGGAATCTGCGCGTTTACGAAGGTCAGGTAGTCGGTGGTCTCGGCGTCACCCACCCAGTGGTTCGGCTGGGCCACGGCGTTCCGGCCGGCGTCGCCCACCACGATCTGGTCGCGAGGATCGGGGCCCGCGCGATTGGTCTTCCCGCGATCGCGATATTCCGCGGTGAAATTGACCCAGCCCTTGCCGAGCTTGAAGCCCTTGTTGAGCCCGGCATCGAGCAGCTCGCCGTCGTAGGTGGTCGGATCGCCGACGCCCTGGTCGGTCATCGTGGTCCCGCCGCGCAACGACACCGTGGCCTCCGAGGGCCCTGACTTCAAGACGATATTGATGACGCCCGCGATGGCGTCGGACCCGTACTGCGCGGCCGCGCCGTCGCGGAGGATCTCGATGCGTTCGATCGCGGTCACCGGGATCGCGTTGAGGTCGGCGCCGGTGGAGCCGCGGCCCATGGTCCCATTGACGTGCACGAGGGCAGTGGTGTGGCGGCGCTTGCCGTTGATGAGCACCAGCACCTGATCCGGCCCCATGCCCCGCAGGCTGGCAGGACGAACCGAGGCGGAACCGTCGGCGATGGTGGTGCGGGGGAAGTTGAAGGAAGGGGCCAGGCGCTGGATCACCTGCATCGTCTCGCTGGCCCCCGTCATCTCGATCTGACGGGCGGTGATGATGTCCACGGGAACCGCGCCCTCCGCCTCGACGCCAATGGCACGCGAACCGACGGTAATTTCCTCGGAGAAGGTCAGGGCCAGCGCGAAGTCGTGGGTGATGACGGCCGCGGTCGGCTTGAAGGACCAGGTCCGCGGCAGGAGTCCTGACGACGTGACCCGAACTTCGAGAGAGGTGGTCGTGGACGTGCCCGGGGGCAGGGTCAGGCGGTAGCGCCCCTCGGCATCGGTGGTCGCCTCCAGCTTGAGCGATTCGATCGCGACCGTGGCGCCGGGCAGGGAGAGGCCATCGTCGCGAGTGGTCACCACACCGGTGAGGACCATCTCCTGCGATCTGGCCACATCCGTGAACGCGAAAGCGAGGAATAGGGCGAGCGCGATTCTCTTCATGGGACGTACCTCGGGTGTAGTTGTCGTAAGGGCGAACCGACGGTGTTGTCGGTTACGTTACACCCGGACGGTAGGATGTGTTCGATGGCGAACACCATGGTTACTCAGGGAAGGACGTTCGTGGCATTGCTGGCCTCGTTCCTGGTGTACGCGATTCCCCTGCCCGGCCCACACGCGGCGCCGCTCCTCGGAGGGGCGCTCTTCGGGGCCATCACCCGTTCGAGCGGGAACGCCCTGACCCTTCCCACCATCGTCTTCGCGGTCGCGGCTCAGATTCTCACCTTCCTCGTCGTCCGGTGGTGTCTCGGAGAGAAGCGCCGGCTGCTCCTCCTGGTCCTTTACGTGCCCGTGCTCGTGGTCGGAACCATCGCGAGCACACTTCTGCTGATTCCGCGGGCGGTGCTGATCGCAGCCGACGACGCGGCGGACAACCTCGCGTGGCCGATCACGTGTTCCTTGAAGGAAGCGTCGGTCCAGGCGGTGCGCTCACCCGCGGGTGGAGCGCTGGGTCGCGCGGGCGAGGTGTGGATTCGGATGGGTCGGGACGGATCGGGTTTCGGCCTTATGCATGGAGACTGCACAGTCACCGCCCTCACCCCGCCGCCGACCGGCACAATGCACAGCCTGCTCTTCGCGGTCCCGGGCGGGATCACCCTCGAATCGACGTGGGACGTAAAGACGCAGCAAACCTACTGGTGGCGGCGACCGTCGACGACCGCTGACGCGACGGCGGTCGACAGCATGCCCGGAGGGGTCGATGGCCCCCCCATTCTCTCGGATGACGGGGGCTGGATCGTGGTCGTTCGTCGCCCCCGTCCCCCTCCGGCATCACCCGAACTCCTCCTCGGACGATTCAGTGATGGAGTCAGCCGGGTCGTCGACCTCGCGCCGCTGGAGCGGGGAAGCTTCATGCCGATCGGGGCGAATCTTCGATTGGACTCCGCGGGACGCCTGGACGAGGGAACGATTCAGCTCTCACGCAGCGATGAAGAGTTC
>JANNJB010000818.1:0-4506 GCA_031405615.1 Vicinamibacteria bacterium
GCGGGGATGATGAAGCAGGGAAAGTCGTCGGTGACCACGAGGGCCGAGCGGGCGGCGAGGCGGTGGACGAGACCGTGGGCGGGCTGCTTCGGTGTCTCGACGTAGGGCCAGTAGGTGAAGCCGAGCTTCTTCGCGGTCACCGCGTTGTCACGCATGCCTTCAAGAATGAACTGGTGGAGACGCGCGCTCGCCCACGGATAGTCGACGCGGAGGCCCTCGTAGATCACCAGCGGCTTGCCAAGCTCGTTCGCGCACTTGATCGCGTAGTCGAGCGAGTGATTGCGCGAAAGCCGGCGCGCCATCTGCATCCAGTAAAGGACGAACTCCCCCGACTGGAAGGTGGGCTTGTCGTTTAGACGACTGAGCCTGAATTGGTTGAGGGTCATGACGTGAGCAACAGGCCTTCGAGCATAGTGCGCCGCCGCCGCTCACGCTTCAGTACAATGGTATGGAACGTTCCACGAAAGACGAAGACAATGAAGCCCACAAGCCGCTCCAAGAAGCCGTTCCGCCTCGCCATGTTGACCGGAGGAGGCGACTGCCCCGGCCTCAACGCGGTTATCCGCGCCGCCGCGCGGTCCGCCTTTGCCCTCGGCTGGGAGGTCTGGGGGATCGAAGACGGTTTCGAGGGACTCCTCACCAGACGCGCCCACCAGCTTCATCCCAAGGACGTGCGCGGGATCCTCCACCTGGGCGGCACCATTCTCGGGACCTCGAATCGCGTGAGTCCGTTCCGGGTCGATCGGCGGGCGAAGCCGGGGGGCAAGGTCGAAGACGCCGACCGCTCCGCGGAGGTGGTGCGTAACTTCAAGGCGATGGGCCTGAACGCGCTCATCGCCATCGGCGGCGACGGCACGCTCAGCATCGCCCTGCGGCTGGCCGGAAAAGGCATACCGGTGGTCGGCGTGCCGAAGACGATCGACAACGACATCGAGCAGACGTCGGTGACCTTCGGATTCGACACCGCGGTGGCGACCGCGACCGACGCCATCGACAAACTTCATCCCACCACGGAGGCGCACGGCCGCGTGATGGTCGTCGAACTCATGGGCCGCAACGCGGGTTTCATCGCGCTCAACTCCGGGGTGGCCGGCGGCGCGGACGTGATCCTCATCCCCGAAATCCCCTTCGACCTCGAACGCGTTTGCGACAAGATCCGCGAGCGGGAGAAGGGGCGGCGAGGCGGCTACTTCTCGATCGTGGTGGTGGCCGAAGGGGCTCGGGCGAAGGACGGAAAGCTCCACCTGCGCTCCAACGATCAGGGCGAAGCCCCAAGACTCGGCGGCGTGGGCCAGTGGGTCGCGGAGGAGATCGCGAAACGCACCGGCAAGGAGACGCGCAGCCTCGTCCTCGGCCATCTCCAGCGTGGCGGACCGCCGACCACGTTCGACCGCCTCCTCGGCACGCGTTTCGGCGCGGCCGCGGTGCGCGCGGTTGCGGACGGGGATTTCGAGACCATGGTCGCGCTGCAACCGCCCACCATCGTGCGCGTGCCGCTGAAGATTGCGGTTGGAGAGGGCCGCACCAAGAGCGTCCCCCTCGATTCGGATGTCATGCAGTCGGCGCGGGGTCTGGGGATCTCGTTCGGAGACTGACTCGAGGGCTCAGGGCCTGAGCCATCCCCGGTACCCGTCGAGCTCTCGGCGCATGGTGTCGCGCCACAGATCGGGGTCCCGAACGAGGTCGTCCACGGCCACCGGGCGCGGCGCGGCCCGGAGCCCGGATGCGGACGCCAGGAGGATCGCGAGGGACAGGGTTATTTTCTGCCGCCGGAGTACGCCCGCGATTTGAACCGGAAGCCACACCCACCAGGGAAGCCCGACCACGACGATCACGTTCGCCACTGTTCTGATGACGTGATAGGCGCCAGGCCGTTGAGGATCCGTACTCGGCCACATGGTCACTTGAAGCGGTGGCGCATGGGAGTCCTGGAGGTACTTCACGATTGGTTCGCGAAACAGATCCAACTCCCATTGGTGTGCCCACAAGATGGTTCGCACGCGACCCGCTGCCGTCTGCAAATAGACGGTGTGCATGGATCGCCGCGCACTGCTGTCGGTCTCCTCAACTTCGCCGACAGACCGCAGCCCGGGAAGGGCGGTGGTTCGAATCGGAACCTGGTCAAAAGCAACGAGCCACCGCATCTCGCAGTCCGGCGGACCAGACGCTTTGGCCGGACACGACACGCGTACGGTTGGGGCGAATGCCGCCTGGCACCCACCAGCAAACGCCAAGTGGACGAAACCGATGATCGCGCCAGTCCTGATGGCGCGCCAAGTGTAGGGATCGCTTTTCATGGTTTGCCGGTCATTCTCGTGTAGAGGCTCCGCGGGCAGCTGAGCTTATGCCCGCAGACGTCGGGGACTCCCTGGAGTCGGTAAGTAAGGAAGGAGTTTTGCGTTCGACCGGCTGCTCGGCGCGCGTTTCGGCGCGGCCGCGGTGCGCGCAGTTGCCGACGGTGCGCGGGGCCCGGGGATCTCGTTCGGGGACCAGGAGCCCTGGGTTCTGACGATGCCATCTTCGTCAGTCGTGAGTCAGAACGATCTTCCCCCGCAGATGGCCGCGGGCCGCCTTCGCGTGCGCGTCAGCCGCGCGGGCCAGCGGGAAGGTCGAATCAATCACCGGCTTGAGCCGGCCGTCCACGACCATGGCTGAGACCTCGCTGAGGCTCGCCCCGTCTGCTTTGCTCATGATGAAGCCGAATCGACGGCGGGACCAGAGCCGGCCAAAGGTCTTGCGCCACAGAAGTCGGGGCGAGAAACCGGTGGAGACATAGCGGCCGCGCGACTCGAGCACACGCTCGAGTTCCGGCGTCAGGTCCGAGTGCACCGCGTCGAGAATGACGTCGAAACGTTGCCGCAGCCTTCCCAGATCACCCTTGCTGTAGTCGACCACCGAGGCGCCCAGGCGAGTGACCAGGTCCGCGGCATCCGTACGACACACGCCGCTGACTTCCGCCCCCATCGCTCGCGCGATCTGAACCGCCGCGCAACCGACGCCGCCCGACGCGCCGTTGATCACAATGCGGTCTCCGGCCTTCAGGGCCGCTTGTCGAAAGCCTTGAAGCGCAGTCATCGCGACGAGCGGAAGGCTCGCCGCCTCCTCGAAGCCAAGCCCCTCTGGAATCCGATCGATGACCGAAGCACCCACCGCGGCCCGTTGGGCGTGAGCGCCGCCGGTTCGGGCGTCGGTTCGGCCATAGACCCGCTCACCGGGCGACCAGCCGCTGACGCTCGCGCCCACGGCCTCGATCTCTCCGGCCAGGTCGAAGCCAAGAACCGCGGGAAACCCAAGCGGCATCACCCAGCGGAGGTCGCCCGCCCGAAGCTTCACGTCCAGGGGGTTCAGACTCGATGCGCGAACGCGGATCAGAACCTGATGCGGGCCGGGAACGGGATCGGGCATGTCGGCAATCTCGACCTCGGTTGCGTCCCCATATCGGCGTACGAGCGCGGCTTTCATGGCTCGGAAAGGAATCTCAGGATCTCGTCGAGCAACGGCTTCGCCTGGTCCGAGTCGAATAGGAACTGGGCGTGAGCCGAGCCTTCGAGAATCACCATCTCTTTGGGATCGGGGGCGCGTTCGAACTGAGCCCTGATGCCGTCAAGCCTCGGCTTCCCACTTCCACCGAGGTCGTTCCTGGCCACGATGAAGAGCTTCCGCCCTTTCATCCGCGCCGGTTCATCGATCAGCATGTGAGCGAGAAGGACGACGCGATCGATCTCGCCGGTTTTCGCCTCGACGGTGGCCTGAGCCGCCGCGCCACCGCCAAGACTCCCACCGACGATCGAAACCTCCTTCGCACCATCCCGCCGGAGGTACCGCACCGTCGCCAGGATGTCTTTCGCCAGACACGAAGCGTCGTACAGGCAGGGCGTTTCTTTGCCCTGGCGGGAGGCTATGGCGGCGCGAAAGTCGATGGCCACCACGCGAAAGCCGGCGGCGGCGAATACTCTCGCCTGCTCTTTCCAGCTTGTCCGATCGAATCGCCCGCCGTGAGCGAGCACCACCGCCCGCTCCCCGGCGCCGTACACATCGGCGGTTATGGCGCCATCTGTCGCGGGGATCGAAATCGTCCTCGCCTCGGGGGCCGCGTCGAGCTGCACCAGGGGCGGCTCGCTCGCGGAGACGAGAAGGAGGAGAAGGAGGGGCGCAAGCACGGGTTGAATCTAACCGGCCCGAGTCTCTTTGAGAGCCGCGCGAGCAAGACACCTGTTGAGAAACCCGTGCGAGAACGCCCCATTTCAGGCGGTCTTCTGAAGTTGGGGTTTGGCCGAGGATGGAGCGGGGCCGGTCGCTGATGTGGGTCGCACCCGACGGGGCGTCCCCCGAGGGGAGGCTTCGCGCTGCCCCGAGGGCAGGCTTCGCGCTCGAGAGCGAGTCACAACAGTCCGTCTGCGAGTTCGCGGTTCGCGAGGCGGGTAAGGAGCACACGATTCCCCCGTTGCGGGTCCAAGTGCGACGCACCCGCCGTGGCCCGAGGCCAGGCTGCGCGCTCCCCGACGG
>JANNJB010000819.1:0-4847 GCA_031405615.1 Vicinamibacteria bacterium
CGGCGAGCAGCGCGCTAGAACAGGAACGTGGTCGCGACCGGGAGCACGGTCGCGCCGGCGACAGCGGGGACGATCCACCGGCGCATGGCCGGCGCCGCGCCGATCCATACCAACCCGCCCTTGACCAAGGTGTTCGACGCGGCCGCGAAAGGATGCGGCTTCAACATGCACGCGGGCCGATGGCAGGTCGTTGTACGCGCCGTCCCATGCCGCCTTGGTGTCCGACTCGACGGGCGCCGACCAGCGCGACGGCACAATGGTCAGCCTCTTCGCGTCGAGTCCAGCCTCGCTCAGAAGCCCGGCCCAATCGGGCGCAGGCGCGGCGTCTCTGGGTTCGACGTACCGGGGAGGCACCGTGGTGAGACTCATCAATCGGCCTTCCGTGTCGATCACCACATCGGACATCCCCGCAACGGTCAGCGGCGGCGTGCCGGGAATGACCCGGCCCAGTTCGGGCGGCCCCCCCCAGGGAACGACCGGAACCCAGCCGCGCGCCGACATCGGCTGCGGGCTCTGGCGGTAGTAGAAGCGAAGGGCGCCCGGTCGGGCCTTGATGAAGTTAACCCGCCGGTCGGGAGACCGGTCGTGCTCTTTTGCGTATCTAGCCTGTGCCAGATCGAACAAGAACCCATACGCCCAGTCCCGAGGAGCGGGGTCGCCACCCGTGCGCGCGAGTATGACGCGGGCGCGTTCACGAAGGATCTCAGGCGACTGGGCTAGCGGGATGTTTCGGAAGAGCGCGAAACGCCTGTCCAACTCGGTGATGGCAAACAGTCCAACAAGGCCCAGAAAAAACCCGAGCCAGGCGAAAGCGGGTCGCAGATCCCCCACCTGCCCTGCCGCCGCGACCATTTCGGGCGAAGGCGTCTCGCCCGCGAGCAGCGCGGCCTCTAGAGGATCTCCCCCGGGCAGAGAAACGAGAACGGCTCGCGCGGACGCGGGCCGATCTTTAGGGTCGCGCGCCAGGCAGCGCAACACGACACGTTCGAGAGCGGGATCCGCATCGGTAGCGCTTCCCGAAAGGCTCAGCGGCTTGTCCGCGGCGTGCATCGCGCGCAGATCGCCAAGCGACTTCGCATCGAAGACGCGCTTGCCGGTCAGCATCTCGTGGAGCACGAGACCGAGCGCGTACACATCGCTGCGGAGCGACGCGCCCTGACCAGTGAGCTGTTCCGGGGCCATGTACTGCGGCGTGCCTGACATATCGGCCGCGGATCCGCCGCTCGCCAGGGCGGCCAGACCGAAATCTGCGATGCGCGCGTGGCCGCGGCCATCGACCATCACGTTCGCGGGCTTGAGGTCGCGGTGGATGATGCCTTTGTCGTGGGCGGCCGCGAGACCGGCGCACAAGCCTCGCGCAAGGTCGGTCGCCTTGTCGCCGGGCAGCCGGCCGATCCGACGCAGCAGGGATGCGAGATCTTCCCCATCCACGTACTCCATCACCAGGAAGTGGTGGCCGTCGGTTTCGCCGATGTCGTACAGACGGCACACATTCGGATGAGAGATCTGTCGGCCGATGCGAACCTCATCCACCAGACGCTCGAGACGCGCCGGATCGTTCGCGAGGGCCGCGGGCAGGAACTTCAAGGCGACCGGCTGGCCGAGACGAATGTCATCGGCGCGGTAGACCTCGCCCATTCCTCCTTTGCCGAGGGGGGACACGATTCGGTAACGACTGGCGAGCAACGTGCCGGGCGTGAAGCGCTCAGTCGCGTCGCTTCTCGGCTCGGACGGCTTCGGGGCAGTGTCGTCCGGCGATCGAATCGCCGTGCTGTCGTCACCGGGTTTGGTCATCTACCCTCCCGCCAAAGTTCGACCATGTTAGCTGCGGAAATTCAGGCAGGGCCCCAGGTCCGCGTGCGTCCATCGGCGAGAGCGACGGCCAGATGCTCGCCGGCGCCGTACAGGGCCACGCCGACAAAGGCCTCGTCGGCTCCGCCGTAGAGACTGGCCATGACGGTTTGGGAATCGAGGTCCCAGATCTGGACCACGTTCTCGAGACCCACGGTGGCAAGGTGCCGTCCGTCGTCAAAGAAGCAGGCGGCGGTGAGCGGCTTGCGAAAGGGCGGGAGGCTCGCGGGAGCGGCGTTTGACTCGAGGTCGAAGATTCGAAGAAGCCGGTCCTGACTCCCGGCCGCCAGGAGCCGTCCGCTCGGGTTGGTTCGCACCAGAGTGACCGGGGCCTCGGGTCCACGCAGAGTCGCGGTGAGACGGGTGGTCGTCGCGTCCACCACCCGCAAGGTGCGATTCGTATGGGCCGTCACCAGCCTCGTGCCCCCGGCGACGTAAGCCATAGCCGTGATCGCGGAGGGCTGCCGGTACAACTCCCGGCGGGACTCCCCGCTCCAGAAGCCCATCACCTCCCACAGCTTGAGGTTGGTGTCGGTGCCGCCCGAAACCAGAGTCCTTCCATCCGGCGAGAACGCGAGACAGGAAACCATCTCTTCATGGCGGAGCCTCAGCGGCAACTCCACTCCCCGAGTGAGATCGAAAACGTGGATGGCGCCGTCGACGTGACCGGTGGCCAGGAGCTTTCCATCGACAGAAAAGGCAAGGCACACCGGGCGGGCGTCGTGGCCGGCTCGCTGGTGCATCTGGGTGCGAAGGACGACGAGCCGTCGCCGGGCGGCCACATCCCACAGCCGGACCGCGCCGTCGGTGCCCGCGACTGCGAGGACCTGGCGGATCGGCGAGAAGGCCGTGGTCTGGGTGGGCGGCGGCTCGCCGAAGGTCCCGAGGTCACGATAGGCAGCGGCGCCGCGGGAACCGATCAGCGCGAGCGCGGACGCGGGAGATGGAGCGGAGGGGCGGCCGGAAAGACGCGCCTCGATCCCTTCAAGAAGCGCCACAACTTCCCGTCCCGAGGGCTCCACCGCCTGGGCGCGCCGCGCCGCTTCAAGCGCACGTTCGAGGTCCTGCGCGGCGAGACGCCGGTTCGCTTCCTCGAGATTCTCCTGATACGACCTGCGACGCGACTCTTCCGATAGGGGCGACTCCACGGGCACTCGAAGTCCTGCGACCTTCCGCAGATCCGCGGCCATATGCGTGAGGTCGGGATAACGATCGCCTGGAGACTTGGCCAGACTTCTCGCCACCACTTCCCACAGGCCGGCCGGCAGACCGAGTGCGGCCTGGTCAAGCGAGGGCAGGGGGTCGTGCACGATCTGGTGGGCCAGGCTTGCGAAATTGGGCGAGACGAAGGGCCTGCGGCCGGATAAGAATTCGAAGAGCAAAATGCCGACCGCCCATTGATCGGCGCGGTGATCGACCCGGCCTGAGGTCAGAGCCTCGGGGGCCACGTAGCTCGGCGTACCCAGGACCAGACCGGTCTGAGTCATGTGCGCGTCGCCCAGACGCGCGATGCCGAAGTCCAGGATCTTCACGCCGCCTTCGGGCAGAATGCGGATGTTGGCGGGCTTGATGTCCCGATGGATCACTCCACGCTTATGAGCGTAGTCGAGGCCGCGGCAGACCTCGACCACGATCCTGACCTTGTCTTCAACACTGCGAGGGAATTGAAGGACGCGGGCGAGATCCTGCCCCTCGAGCAGTTCCATCGCGATGTAGAGCGTGCCCTCGAAGTCCCCCGCCTCGTAGACGGTGACGATGTTCGGATGCTGCAGCCGCGCCGCGGCGCGCGCTTCCCGGAAAAAACGCTCCCTCGCCTCCTCGCTTTCAATCGCATCATTGACGATGGTCTTGAGGGCGACCAGGCGATCAAGGCCGGGGTCCCGCGCCCGGTAGACCATGCCCATTCCGCCCTGACCCAGGCGGTCCAGGACCTCGAACTTGCCGATTTTCCGCGGCGGGGAGGCTGATGGGTCCAAGCGCGGATCATAGACGCGACCCGCGGGGCCTTCAGGGAAGGTTAATCGGCCCGGAGCGCCACCATCGGCCGCACCTGGGTGGCGCGCCTCGCGGGTACAAACACCGAGAAGAGCGAGATCAGGGCCACCAGGCCGAAGACCGCGATGTAAGTCAGGGGATCGAGAGCGCTCACCCCAAACAGCATGCTCGCGATGCCGTCGCGGCCGAACGTGGCGATGGCGAGGGCGATGGCAAGACCGATCGAGAGGCCAAGCGCAATCTGACGCGCGCCCTGACGCAGGACCATCGAGAGGATCTTCGGCGCAGCAGCACCCAGGGCCATACGAACGCCAAACTCCACGGTTCGCTGGCTGACCGAGAAGGACATGACGCCATAGATCCCGACCGCGGCGAGCAGGATCGCCACCACGCCGAGGGCCGAGAAGAGCGTCGCCACGATCCGGTTCACCGCCACGGCACCGTCGAGGTGGAACTTGGGTGTGGCCGCGAAGTAAAGGGGAAGATTCGCATCGACGTTTCGCACTTCGCGCCGAAGGTCGGGCAGGATCGCTTCCGCGCTTTGGCCGCCGCGCGGCCTGACGATCACGGTCGCGAACTGATTCGCGATGGGCTCGGGGGCCACGGGACCGAAGGCCACGGAGTAGAACGGCACGTAGAAACCGCTCTCCTCGACATTACGGTTGTTGAAGGGGCCCGACATGCGGACGGCGCTGACCACACCCACGATCGTCCGCCACGGTCCGAACTGGTTGCTGCCATCGCCGGTCCGGAAGCGGCGGCCGACAGCACTCGCCGTGCCGAAGTGCTTCTGCGCGAACTCCGAATTCACGATCGCCACCTGCTGCTTCGTGTCGAGGTCGTCTTCCGCGAAGTCGCGCCCGGCCAGCACCTTCTGGCCCATCACGCCGAAGAAACCGGGCGAGATCTGCTCGAAGTTGACGTTTGGGTGATCTCCCTTGGCGGCGTAGGTCTTGCCTTCGATCTCGATGGGACCATTGCCGGAGAAGACCATCTGGAAG
>JANNJB010000820.1:0-3769 GCA_031405615.1 Vicinamibacteria bacterium
ACCTGGCGGGAGAGACCGCCGGGGTCCTACCCTCGGTCATCCCGAGCGGCGGCCTCGGCCACATGTCCTCGCACGCCCAGGGCGTCAAGACCTCGGCGATGCAGCTCGCCATCCTGATGTCGGCCCTGGTGAACGGCGGCGTCATCCATGAACCCCAGTTCGTGGCTCCGCAGGCGGTGACCGCGAAGGTGCGTTCCCGGTTCTCGGCGCCCTCGATCCTGGCCCTGCTCTCTCCCGGCCTCTTTTCTTCGGTCACCGAAGGCAGCGCGCAGCGGGCTTTCGATCCGGGTTTTGTGGCTACCGGCAAGACGGGATCGTGCTCCGGGGTCGGCTGGTTCGCCTCGTCGCTTGGTTATCCCCGTTCGGAGATGGTCGTGGTGACCCTCGTCCGAGGCGGCAACGGATCGGCGGCGTCTGGTGTGGCCGCCGAGTTCTATCGCGCACTCCTCGGGGTTACGCCGCCTTCCACTCAGACCCTCGCGTCCGCCCCCGGCGCCCCCTAGAGGCACCCCGAAAACGAAAAGGGGACCTTTCGGCCCCCTTTCACGCAGACAGCGATGGCTCTAGCGGCGGCCGAGCTTGACCACGACCTTCTTGGTTTCGCCTTCGACCTCGACCTCGGTCTCCTCCGTCTTGTAACCGGGCCGGACCACCTCGATGCGATGACGCCCGGGCGGCAGTTCGACGCGGCTCAACTGCGACGCCTTTCCGAAGAACTCGCCGTCGATGTACACGGAAGCGTCGGCCGGTTCGACCTGAAGGTCGAGGAAGCCACGGCCGGCCTCGCGTGATGGCGGCGTGTAGCGGCGATCCTGGGTTTCGGCGTCCACTTCTCGGCTGCGGTCGCGTTCGATGCGGGCGGAGTCGCGCTGTTCGTTGTCGTCATCGACATCGTCGTCGCGATCGAAATCACGGTCGTCCGCAGCCGCGGCCCGGTCGTATTCGCCCGCGGTATCCCGGGTTTCGCCCGTACCCTTCGCCATGTCCCAGCGCAGTTTCAAGGTCTGGTCGCGGTTCGCGTAGATCGCGAAGGTGTGGCTGGAATAGCCCTCGAGCTTGAGCGTGATCTCGTGCCGGCCGGGGGAGACGTTCAAACGCTGGAGCAGTCCGTCGAAATCATCGACGATTCCCGCGTAGTAGCCATCGACGTAAACCCGTGTCTTGGCAGGCTCCACCAGGGTGCGGATCTGGGAGATGTTGCCGGCGCGGTACCGATAGGACCGGTACTGGGAGGAGGGGTAATAGCCGTAGTAGTCACCGTACGAGTAGCCGTAATCGTAGTAGCCGTATCCATAGCCGTAGAGGCCGTAGGGACGACGCGAATAACCCCACGAGTAGGCATACGGATCGTAGTAGTAAGACGAGTACGGGGAGCTGCGGTAGGAGCCCCGATCATTGCCGTAACCGTCGCGGTTTCCGGAGCCTGTTCCGGGACGGGGCCGTCTTGCCGCGGCGTCCGACGAGCGACTGGATTGGTTGCCCGAAGTGTAGGAAGAACCACCACGATTGGAGTCGGAACTCGAACTGCCGCTTGAACTTGAAGCTGAGGAGGAACCGCCCGAATGGCGGGACCCGGCGTCGGAGCTGGAGGAGCTCCCGCCAGTGCGGGGCACCGCCCGGTCGTCGCCCTGGCCGAAGGAGGTGGCCGCGGTAACGAGGACCAGCGGAACCATTCCGATGAGCTTGAGTGTCTTCATGGGTTTAAGAACCTCCCGAAAGGACACGCTCGAGAGAGAGGGTGCCGGCATAGACAGTAGCAAACGTTGTGCCCGACCGGGCAGGGTCGGAGGCGGTAAGTTTGTCCCGAGCCGATGACAAGGCCGGTCCGAACCGAGGACATATCCGTCAAGGAGCAGGGGCCTGGAGCGAGACCCGGTCGCCGGGCTGGACGAGGCCGGGCTGGAGGACTCGAGCGTACATCCGGGTCCGGCCGGGATGGAGCCTGGCGGAAAGGCGGGAGAAATCCCCGTCCGAGAACGAGCCCACGAGGTTCTTGCAGGGGTGTGCGGGCTTGGTGATCTCGAGGACCACTTCGCCGATCGCGAGTCGGGCCCCGGTCCGAACAAGGCTCCAGTCGAGTCCGGAAATCGTGAGGTTCTCTCCGGTGGCGCCGCGGTCGATCGGATGGCCTTCGGCCCGAAAGCCGTCGATGATTTCCTGGGCGAGAAGACATACGGCCCGGTCGGGCCCGCCGTGGTACCGCAGATCCCGCTGACGATCTCCATCAAGGCCATTCACTCCGATACGAACCGGATGATCGACACGGAGTTTTGGCACGCCTCCGTTCGAAACCTGGATGGACTCGAGGAGCCCCGCGGACGATCCGCCGATGTGTCTCTGGTCCTCTTGGTGCGCGGGCATGGGAAACGTAAGATTACCCGCTCGGAACTTACCGACATGCTGTTCCGTATTCATACTGTTGGACGACCAGAAGGTCCGTTCACGTTCCCCGCAGGTCGGCGATTCTGGAGGATTCATGTCTAAGGCGAAGAAAATCGGGCTGTCCGTTCTAGCCCTTGTCGTGGTGGGCGCGGTCATCGCGGGAAGTGTTGCCCGGGCGAGCGGCAAGAAGGTCGAAGTGCAGACCGGCAAGGTCTCCAAGAAGGACCTCATCTCCAAGGTGTCCGCCTCCGGAGAGATCCGACCCAAGAAGTTCGTGAACGTCTCCTCCGACGTCGCCGGGCGCATCGTCCGCCTTCTCGTCAAAGAGGGCGACCAGGTGAAGCGCGGCCAGATCCTGGCCCGGATCGACGCGAAGCGTTTCGAGGAAAGCGCGAGACAGTCCGAGGCGGGCCTTGGGGCGTCGCGCTCCGATCTCGACCGGACCCTGGCCGACCTCGAGCTGAGCCGTCAGTCGCTCGAGCGCCAGAGAAGGATGCACGCGGACAAACTCATCTCCGATCAGCTGCTGGAGCAGGCCGAGTCCGAGTTCAAGATGAAGCAGGCGGCGGTGGAGTCGCAGCGCAAGCGCGTCACCCAGCAGTCGGCGATCGTGGCCACGAACCAGGACGACCTCGGCAAGACCATCGTGGTGGCGCCCATGGACGGTGTGGTCACGAGCCTTCAGAAGGAAGAGGGCGAGACCGTCATCGGAGCCCAGAGTTTCTCGCCCACCGTCATCTGCATCGTCGCGGATCTCTCCGTGATGGAAGTCGAGATCCTCGTCGACGAAACGGACATCCGCAATCTCTCGCTCGGCCAGGTCGCGGAGGTGCGGGTGGACGCGCTCGAGGGCACGATCATCAAGGGCGAAGTGACGGAGATCGGTTCTTCGGCGATCCCGCGCGGCGCGGCGGCCGCGACGGGTTCCAACGTGAACACCTCGAACCAGGCGAAGGACTTCAAAGTCACGGTCACGCTGAAGGATCCGCCGGCCACCCTTCGCCCGGGCCTCAACGCCACCGCCGACGTCATCACCGCCCGCCGCGAGGGTGTCGTCGCCGCCCCGATCCAGGCCGTGGTGGTCCGACAGATCGAGAAGGACGGCAAGGTCGTCGATCCTTCGATCGGGCAAGCGGGGCCGGCGGACGCGGGAAACACCCCCGCGCGGACCGCCAAGCTCGAAGAGAAGGAAGGCATCTTCCTCGTGCAGGACGGCAAGGCCGTCTTCAAACAGGTCAAGACCGGCATCATCGGCGACTCCGACATCGAGATGATCGAAGGAGTCAAGGATGGCGACGAGATTGTCATCGGTTCCTACCGAACCCTGCGGACCTTGAAGAACGAAGCCCTGCTCAAGATCGAGGCTCAAGGCGGCAAGGGTTCCAAG
>JANNJB010000821.1:0-2650 GCA_031405615.1 Vicinamibacteria bacterium
CGATGTAGGTGTCCGACTGCGGGACGTAGGCCTCGGGCTGGTAGTAGTCGTAGTACGAGACGAAGTACTCCACCGCGTTGTTCGGGAAGAAGCTCCTGAACTCCTGATAGAGCTGGGCGGCGAGGGTCTTGTTGTGCGCGAGCACAAGGGCGGGCCGGTTCACGTTCGCGAGCACCGAGGCGATGGTGAAGGTCTTTCCGCTGCCGGTGACGCCGAGCAGCACCTGGTCCTTCTCGCCGTCCATGAGCCCGGCGGTCAGCTGCGCGATCGCATTGGGCTGGTCGCCCTGGGGGGTGAAATCAGCGACGAGTTCAAACCGGGCGTCGGCGGGGGTGGGTGCGAGCGGTTGGATGGCTTCGTTCAGGGAGGCTCGGGTCGGCATGGTGAACCGCTAGGTTATCGCCCCGGTCCGGGTTCCAGTGAGCCCTCTATCCGCCACGAGACGGCTGGTTTGCGGTATCGTCCCGCCCATGGCGCAACCCTCAATACTGCAACCCCTGGGTGGCCCCCTCGCAGGGCAACGTCTGGAGTTCTACGGCGGGGAAGCATCGATCGGGAGCGCCGCCGACTGCACGGTGCGTCTCGACCTTCAAGGCGTGGCGCCGCATCATGCGCGGATCACCGTCGATATCACGGGGGCCATGATCTACCGGGTTGACGGCGTGGTCGGCGTCAACGACGACGTCGTGATGGGGGACGCGCTCCTCCGCTCCGGCGACTTCGTCTGGATCGGCGAGCCGGCGGGTCCGGACTCGATCATGTGTCAGTTCACGCTGGGCGACGGCGAAGAGGCGCCCTCCGAAGCGCCGGCCGTGGAGCTTGTCGCCGCTCCCGCTGCCGCCGAAGAAGTGATGGAGGTCGTCTCCGAGGAGGCGTCCGCTCAGGCGGCGGCTCCCGAGGAGGTTCTCCTCGAGGAGACACCGGCCGAGCCGGCGGCGGAGTTCGCCGAACCCGCGGAGTTCGAAGAACCCGCGCCGGAACCCGTCTCCGAACCAGCTGAATTGGGTCCCGAGCCCCTCACAGAATTCTCAGAGCCCACTCCCGAACCCACGGCCGCCTACTCTGAGCCAGAGCCGGTCGCGACGTTCTCCGAGCCGCTTCCCCATCCCGAGCCGGCGGTTGCGGCCGCCGTCGAGCCTGTCCTCGTCGAACCGCCACCGGACATGCAGGAGATGATGGAGGTGGCGCCCGAGCCCCAGGCCGAGTTCGATCCGGGCGAGACCTTCGAGCCAGCACCCGCTCCGGAGCCAGCACCCGCTCCGGAGCCAGCGACGGTTACGGGCTTCCCGCCCGCGAGCGCGCCGCCGACCGTGCCGCCCGCGCCGTGGCTCGCTCCGGTAGGGGTTCCCGAACCCGCTCCCGCTCCGGAGTATGCGAGTGCCTGGGAGGCCAAGCCCGCCGTAGATCCGCAGGCCGCCGAAGCACCGGCGCCTCCGCCACCTCCTCCACCCCCCGCGCCGCGTCCTCCTGCCGCAAGCCGCCCCGCCCCGACCTCGCCCCTCAAGCGTCCCGCGACTCCATCTTCGAAGGGCGCCATCCGCACCGTGCAGCAGGATGCCGTGCTACGCACGCCACCACCGCCGCCTCCCAGCCGCGGTACGTCGAGCACGCCGATCATCATCGTCGGTCTGATCGCGGTGGTTCTGCTGATCGGCGGCGTCATGTTCATGCGGCAGACTCCAGCCCCTGCCCCGCCGCCTCCCACGCCACAGCCCACACCGGTCGCCGTGGCCACCCCCGAGCCGACACCCGCCGAGCCGGTCGCTGAACCAACGGTCGAAGCGACGGTCGAGCCCACGGTGGAGCCGACACCTGCGCCGCCTCCAGCGCCCACACCCGCGGGCCCGACGCCCCGTGTCGCCACAACACCTTCGCCGCGCGCTACACCCACGCCGCGCGCTACACCCACGCCACGCACGACACCCACACCGACGGCGCGCACCGCCGCGGCCACACCTCCTCCAGCACCCACGGTCGCCGCGCCTGTGTCGCCGGTGCCGCGCCTGCTCGAGGAAGCCCGCGCCGCGGTCAACGCGCGCGATCTTCCAAGGGCGCAGCAACTCCTTGGCGAGGCTCTCCGGGCCGAACCGGGGAACAGCGAGGCCACGGCGCGCAAGGCCGAGGTGGACGCACGCGTCGCCCTGCTCGGGAAGCGGTTCAATACCGGCGCGACCACCGTCATCGGCGGCAAGACCGCGAAGGGGCCGAGCGGCTTCGACCTCGGCGGCGGAGGTGTGGTGAAGACCGACTTCTCGGCGCAGATCCGCTGCACCACGACACCCACATCGGTTGAGCCCGGAGCGCAGTACACCGTGCGCTGCTCGATTCTCAACATCGGAACCAAGCCCTTCCGCCTCGAGAATGTGACCGTGAACGAAACCGCCGACGGCGCGAAGACGCCGGGTGCGGGGACCACGCCCCGGGGTGACCTGGCTCCTCAGTCGGATTCGGTCATTCTCGAGAAGTCCGGGACGTGGGGCGCCAAGGCGTCATGGTCGCTCGAGGTCATCACGAAGACGACCAAAGACGAGTCGTTCCGCGCGGTCTACACCTGGCGCTGAGCGTCCATTGCTTCGCTGGTCGCGCGCGTAGACTTCTGCGGCCATCATGAAGACAACACCGATCGACGAGACGCACGCCCCGGGCCTGA
>JANNJB010000822.1:0-2263 GCA_031405615.1 Vicinamibacteria bacterium
CATGAGCAACCCTTCGGGTATCGGTTTCCCGACCACCCCGAACGATCAGAAAGCCCTAACCGATTTCTGGACCTACAACTTCAAGATGTCGGGCACGGTTGAACCGGGCTGGGGCCTTCGCGTCACCCCGGTCTTCCGGTATCAGCAGGGCTACCCCTATGCTCGCTCCGTCAGCGGGGCGCTGAACTACGGCACGCAGGCGGTTCAGGCTGAACCGCTCGGCACGTTCCGCATGGAGAAAATCATCCAGCTCGACTTCCGCCTCGACAAGCGCTTCAAGCTGACCGACCGGATCTCTCTCTCGGCCATGGTCGACGTGTTCAACGCGCTCAACGCCAACACCGAGCTGAACATCAGGCATACGACGGGTCTGCTGACGATCAGCGAAAGCGGCGCTCGCATCCCGGCGTTCCAGACCCCGATCACGATCCTTCCTCCTCGGATCGCCCGGTTCTCGGCGCGTCTCAGCTGGTAAATCGTCTCTCCGTTGGGGGGCCGCAAAGTGCTCAGCCCCCCAAACCCCCGCGCTCCGGCCGAAGTGAATTCGGCCTGCGCTAGTCGCACCGTCGGGCGCAACGCAAAGCGCCTGAGCCGCAAAGAGGGCCTCTTCGGAGGCCCTCTTCTTTTTGCCCGGCTCGGCCCACGAGTTTGCGTTTGGCTGTACCAGATGCAATTCTGCCGGCATGTCGCTCGATCACCTGCTCATCGGCGCGTCAACCCTCCAAGAGGGCATCGGCTGGCTCGAGGAGCGAACAGGTGTTCGCGCCGTGCCGGGTGGCTCCCATCCAGGCCTCGGGACGTGGAACGCTCTCGCCTCGCTCGGCCCCGAGCAGTACATCGAAATCATCGCCCCCGACCCGGGCCAGCCCGGGGTCGAGACGTTCTACGTGTCTGATCTGCGTGATTTCAAGGAGCCTCGAATCGCGACCTGGGCCGCGCGTGCGAACAATCTGCGTTCTCGTTTCACTTCCGGGCTTCCCGAGGGCCTGGTCTGCGATCCGCCGCGACGAGGTTCGCGCCTGCGACCAGACGGGACGCGGCTGGGCTGGTCTCTGGCCTTCCCAAACCATCCCCATCACGGGACCTTCGATGGGGCGCTGCCCTTCCTCATCGAATGGGAATCTGGATCCCCGCATCCCGGGCTCTCGGCTCCTCCGGGCCTGCGCCTGCTCTCGATGTCGATCGGCCACCCGGCTCACGCGGCGTTGAACATGGCGCTCCGGGCTCTCGGGATCGAGATCGGGGTACGAGAAGACGCGACAGCGTCGATCCACGTTGAACTCGACACGCCCGTGGGCGTGGTGGTTCTTTAGTCTCTCGTCAAGGAGGTCAGCGAAGAACGACCTTGCGCCGATCCGTCCCGCCCTTCTCGGAAACCACCACGACCTCGACGTCCCCCGCGCCCGTGGCCCCTGCTTTGACCACCCAGGAGGCCGTGGCGGTATTGGCAGCCGGCTCGGATGGAGTGATGTTCCGGCGACCTGGGATGTGGCCCAGAGAAGCCACCAGGGGCCCATCGACAAGGCTCGCATTGGCGAGTTTCAACGAAGCGCGGACCGGCTTCGCGAGTTCGGCCACTATGGCGCGGCGCGTGATGTTCGTCGGCATGTAGCCCGCGTTCTCGACCACCACATCGACACGGAACAACCCTCCTCCGAGGGCCGTCGCCTTCGCATCCTTGATCGCGACAAGCGGCGACACCATCGCCATCTCGGTGAACCAGGGAACCTTCATCGCGATCTCGGCTTCGAGCATGGCGGGCGGCGGATTCTGCTGCGTGAACTTGCGACGCCACCCGCCGATCTCCACATCGCCGAGCTGCGGGTGCTTGAACGCTTTCCACGGCGCGAAACCCGCTCCCTTGAGTTCCTCGTCGTTCCACTTGAGCCGCTCGGCTTCGGTGACGCGTTTGTCGTTGTTGTAGTCGCGGCCGAAACCTCCCCAGTGTTCGGGCACCCAGCCGATCACACCGAAGTCGAAGTAGCCCCAGCTGATGAGCGTCCCATGCCTCGAGGCGCCATCGCCCGCCCACGACTCCTCGGACGGCTGCCCGGTGATCGCGGTGAAGCGATCGGCGTATTGAGCGACGAGCCGCAGATCCTCGGCCTCATGGTTCGCGTGCGGTTCAGTCGAGGGGAGCTTGTAGAGAAACCCTCCCGCGGTGTGGTTGTGCACGATCCCGGTGATGTGGGGGTGGGCCACGATGAAGTCGAGGGTGGCCCGCGTCTCGTTCTCGGAGAGGGGAAAAGCCCCCGCCCCGTTC
>JANNJB010000823.1:0-5184 GCA_031405615.1 Vicinamibacteria bacterium
GCCACGAAACGACGCCAGGTCGCGCGCACGGACCTTCCGTCTTTCGCGGGCACGATCTGGTCGGCGCTGTCTCCAGCGATCAGGACCCGCCCGTCGGACATTTCGAAGTAAGTGGCCGCCGCCGGATAGGGCTGTTCGACGGGAGTCGCGAACCCGGGGAGACCATGAGGCGCTGGCAGATAGTCGGCGAAGCCCGGCCGCGTGCCCGTGGTGAAGGGCAAGGCGAAACGGAGCCGTCCCTGACGCACGAGCCACACTCCGGATGGCCGATCACCGCGACGGAAGAACTCGAACCGGGCCACCGCGGGGAGATTCGGAGTCGCGGGAAACGAATCGACCTTCTCCTTCGCGAGCGCCTTCATGAGCGTGTCGTGCGCCATGAGGGCCTTGCCAAAGAAGCCCACGGTCTGCTGCCATTCGCGGTCCTTCGATATGTAGGCGTAGCTGGCGCGGCCGGGAGCAAACACCGAAAGCATGTGCGCCTCGGGCCGGTAATCGCGGTTCAGCCACTGCCACGCGAGGTGATACTCGCTCACCAGGTCCTCGATCGGCGCCGGACGGAACTCGGGATGGGCCGCGAGGAACGCGACGATCTCGAGGGTGTCGAGGTAGCTCACCACACCCAGGCTTCGGCCCCACGCATAACCGTAGCCGTCGGGCGAGACAAGGTCCCACCAGAGGCGCATCTGAGCCTGGAGTGAGGGTGAGAGAGCCTTCACGAGGTCGGCGCGGCCGACGGTTTCCGCGGCGTCGTAGACATAACGCGCATACTCGTTCGAGTAGCGATCGTAACGACCCGTGACGCCGGCGTCGTCGGCGTAGAGGGCGCCTTTGGCGAACGGCTCGGCGGAGCGATCGAGAAGCGAGTCGATGAACGCGCGGTCCCTGAGGACACCCATCTGAAAAGCGAGAGTCGCGACGCGGGAGGCCACGCCGAGGTAGTTCTCGGCCAGGTTGATCACCTCGCGCGTTTTGGGATCGTAGAAACGCGTGGGGTCGAGCAGCGAGGTCCATGCGGCGCGGCTCTCAGCGTCGAGTGACTGCCAAAGCGGGTTCTTCGCGAGGTCGCGTCCGAAGTGTCGAAGAGCGAGCGCCGCATAGAGCTGCGAGAACGCCTTGCTGCCGTTGGCCGACTCGAGGACGCCAACACGGCCGATGAGCGGCACGATGTCGCGACCCGCGACCGTCCTTGTGCCGCGCGTCTCCGCGTACGCCGCGAGCGACCTTACATAGGTGCCCCACGAGAACTCCCCGGTAGTGATCGCGCCATGGACGCGCTCGGGCAGGGGACCCTCCGAGGGAACCTGAGTGAAGTGGGACGCCACCTCTCGGTCGAAGAACGCGTCCACTTCAGCCTTCAGCGTCGAGGTCTGAATACGTCCAGCCTGGGCGGCGGTGGAGGCTGGACTCAGCAGGGCGGCCGAGAAGAGGAACGCGACCGCCGTCTTGCGGAGCATCAGGCGACCCCCCTTTCCGCGAACGAAGGTGCGGCGACCAGAGCCGCGGCGCCGCGAAGGCGCGGATACTGCTCGGGTGGGACGATGGTGATCGGGGTGGCGCCGGCGGGCGGGGTCAAGGCGCGCTCGGCGAGAGCCGAGCGGACCGTGGGCTCGATGAGATCCCAGGCCGCGGTGATCTCACCGCCGATATAAACCTGCGAGGGATCGATGGCGTTCACCACCGAGCCCAGACCCAGGCCAAGGTAGCGGGCGGTGGAGAGAAGTGCCGCCAGCGCTTTGCCATCGCCGCCGCGGGCGCGCGCGATGAGATCGTCGACGGTAAGGGCCGCGATGTCGGCGGACACCGGGCGTTCCCGCAGGTCGCGGCCGAAGTAACGCGAGAGGGTCGCGAGGTTCGAAACGTAGGCCTCCCAGCAGCCTGTAGCCCCGCAACCGCAGCGCGGCCCGTCGATATTGAGGGGCAGGTGCCCGAACTCGCCGGCGATGTTGTGCTGGCCTCGAACAAGTTCGCCCCCCATCACGATGCCCACGCCGAGACCGTCCGAGACCGTGATGTAAACGAAATTGCTCGGCGCCTTGGCATCCCGGGTGGCCCAGAGTTGAGCGAGCGCGCAGGCCTTGCCGGAGTTCTCGATCTGCACGGGAATGCCGAGGCCGGCGGAAATTGGATCGCGAAGCTTCACGTCCTTCCAACCAAGGTTCGGCGCGAGCAGAACGCGCCCCGCCTCGGACTCCACCATACCCGGCACGACCACGCCCACGCCCTGGCACCGCCCCAGGTCCTTGTGCTCGACCAGGATGGCCTTGATCCTCCGGACGAGGTCGGACACAAATTTCTTCGGATCGCGTTCGGTCGGAAAACTGGTGACGCTTGCGAGCTGACGGCCCACGAGGTCGGTCACCATGACGAATGTGCGGGTCGGGCGGATGTCCACCGCAACCACACAGCGCTTCCTGGAGTCGATAAAGAGGAAGGTGGGTTTGCGGCCGCGCTTGGCCTCGCCGGTAGCACCCTCGAAGATCGCGCCCTCTTCTATGAGTTCGTTCACGAGAAGGCTCACGGCGCCCCGCCGTGTGCCCATGAGGCGCGCGAGGTCGGCCCGGGAGATCGGCTGGTTCGTGCGGATGAGATTGAGCGCGATCCGACGATTGATCTCGCGCGTGGTGCCGCGGGTGGCCACGCGCAGGTTCTGGGGATGAAGGGGCCGCATTTGTCCTATTCGCGTTCAATATAACCCCAAGGGTCATAGCCAAAGCAAGTATTTTCTATGGCCGACGTGTGCCGCTCGGCCTGTTTCATTGAGATTTTTGCAGGTATCGGCGGATTCGATGGCCTTCGGCCGTTTTCAGCATAGCCAGATTTCCCCTTGACAGCCGATCAGAAGCGGGCATATTGTCCCTTGCAAGGACAAATACCGGCTTGGCCGGCTCGACCGATTCGCAAAGCCCAGGAGGCTCGAATGAAGGCACTGCATATGACGGAACCCCCGCACTCCAACCGAAGCGCGGCAATGGGGAGGAGGGCATTGGCCCTTGTGGCACTCCTATCGCTGGCGCCCTTGGCCTCCGCCCAGATCCCCACCGGGACGATCCTGGGCGGAGTGAAGGACAGCACGGGCGGCACCATACCGGGCGCCACTGTCACCGCGACGAATGTGGGCACGCAGTATTCGAGGAGCGTCACCACCGACGCCACCGGGCAATACGCGTTGCGGCTGCTGCCCGTGGGCAACTACGCGCTCACCGTGAGCATGCCTGGCTTCAAGAACTACTCGCAGACCGGCATCCTGCTGGAGGTGGGCCGCAACGCCCGCATCGATCCGGTGATCGAACTGGGCGCGCTCACTGAGGTGGTCTCCATCGTGGCCGATGCTCCCCTCGTCGAAACCACGTCCGCCGCCCTCTCCCGCACGGTCGGCCAGAACGAAGTGCTGAACCTGCCCCTCGTGAACCGCGACCTCTATTCCCTCCTCAGTCTGACCGGCGGCGTCACCAGCAACGACAACGCGAACTCTTTGGGCGGCCCCGAGCAACTCACCACGATCAACGGCTCCAGCAGGGCCCAGATGGGCAGCGTCAACTTCCAGCTCGACGGCGGCAACAACACCGCGGGCCTGCGGGGCACCGGCAACCCCGCGCCGAACCCAGAGGCGGTTCAGGAGTTCCGGGTCCTCACCAACGGCTATGCCGCGGAGTACGGACGTTATGCCGCGGGCGTCGTGGACGTGGTGACCAAGTCCGGAACCAACGAGTTCCATGGCGCGGCCTTCGAGTTCTTCCGCAACGAGAAGCTCAATTCGAAGCGCTGGGCGCCCCCCGGCAGCACCGGCGCCAAGGACCCGCTCGACCGCAACCAATTCGGCGGCGCGTTCGGCGGCCCGCTGCGAAAGGACCAGACATTCTTCTTCGTCAGCTATTCGGGCCTTCGTCAGGAGGAGACCTACTACCGCAACACCGCGGTGGTGCCCACCGCACTCGAGCGTGGCGGAGACTTCTCCCAGTCGGCACTCAAGCCGCGCGACCCCGCGACCCTCCAGCCCTTCCCGGGTGGAATCATCCCGGCCGCACGCTTCGATGTGACCGCGAAGAACATCCAGGACAAGTTCATCCCCACCGCGAACCTCCCGAACAACTTCTTCGAGGTGCGCCGTCCCGACCCCCTGAACACCGATGAAGCGACGCTCAAGCTCGACCACAAGCTCTCCGACACTCAGACGGTTGCCCTCAGTTACTTCTATCAGAAGGGCACGGACACCCAGCCCCTCTCCGTGAGCGGGAACATCCCCTGGGTCGACCGCGATTTCAAGTGGAACCAGCACAACGTGAATCTCGCGCATACCTGGACACTGAGCCCCACGAAGATCAACCAGTTGCGCGCGACCTACATGCGCCAGTTCGGCGGCCGGGTCAACAACCCCGCGACGTCGCTCGCCGACCTTGGCTCCAAGTTCACGCCTCAGGGTGATCCAACACTCCCCCGGCTGACCGTGACCGGCTACTTCACGGGTCAGACTTCCATCGCCGGGCCCGACGCGGGCAGCGAATACTTCGGGGTGAAGGATGCGCTCAGCATCAGCCGGGGCAAACACTCGTTCAAGTTCGGCGCCGAGATCTCTTACGAGAAGATCGTGCACGACACTCTCCTCGACAACTACGGGGTCTTCGCCTTCAACGGCAGCAAGACCGGCAACGCCTACGCCGACTTCCTCCTCGGCCTTCCGAGCACGATGACCCAGGACGCGCCCGTGCGCAAGCGCCTCCGCGAGGGCACTGCGGCAGGTATTGCCGGTGCAGACGAAAAGAATGCGCATCCCGGTCACGCGTCTCCGATAAGGCCCGGCACGCTCTCGCGCAGGACACTGGCCGGAATGGCTCCCGGCCGGATCACACGCGGAAAACGACCCATGCAATCTACGACGGTAGACGGCTCGGAGGGTTTAAGGCGTCCCGCGTCCAGCACGCGCAGGTCCCCGCGCGCGATCGCGTCCGGCCACTGCGCGAGAATCTCCGCCGACGTCATCGCCGGCGGAACGCCTGGCCGGTTCGCGCTCGTCGACGTGATCGGCTCGCCATGCGCGCGAATCACTCGTTGCATCGCCGGATGACTCGTCCAGCGGACCGCGACGCCCCCTTCGGGGCCGCGAAGCTGCGGCGGCACTCGACCATGCCCACCAGGAAGCACGATCGTCAGGGGGCCAGGCCAGTGTCGTGCCGCCTACGTGGC
>JANNJB010000824.1:0-3849 GCA_031405615.1 Vicinamibacteria bacterium
CCTCGGGGATGGCCTCGGGGGTGAAGTTCCGGCCGGCCTGAGAGTCCGGATATGCGCTTGCAGTGCTATCGAACATGAGTGGAGTCTAGAGAGCTTTCCTCCTGCCCGTGTGTCACAGTTTCGTCATAGTTCCCGGTGGGCGTAAACAGTGTATTCAGAGCGTCTTGGATGCCTCGACGAGGCTCTGGCCCGCGGCCTCGCAGTCCTCAAGCGTCACGTCTTTATGCGACACGAAGCGCAGCGCCTTTTCGCCCATCACGGAGGCCCTGATCCCTTCTTCCTGGAGCCGCGCGGCCAGAAGCTGGGCGACGGGAGTGTCGAAGTGGACGAAAAGAATGTTGGTTTCAGGCGTCACCACCCGGGCGCCGGAGGCTTCCCGGGCCAGGGCAGCGAGGCGACGGGCCTTCTCGTGATCCTCGGCGAGGCGTGCGACCATCGTTTCCACCGCGATGATCCCGGCCGCGGCAAGATGGCCGATCTGGCGCATGCCGCCGCCAAACTGTTTGCGGACCCGCCGTGCTCTTAAGGTCGCCTCGCGGCTCGCGCAGAGTATCGACCCCACGGGCGCGCAGAGCCCTTTCGACAGGGTCACCATCGCGGAATCGGCGCCCCGTACGAGTTCGGCGGGAGAGACCCCAAGGGCTACGGCCGCGTTCCAGAGCCGCGCGCCGTCCACATGGACCTTGAGCCCGATCTGGTGCGCGGCCTCGATGCTCTTTTGCATCTCTTCCGCCGTGGTCACCGTCCCTCCCGCGAGGTTGTGCGTGTTCTCGAGCACGAGAAGAGTGATCTCGGAGCGGTAGTACGACCGCGGCCGCGTCGAGGCGGCGACCACTGCGGCGCTTACATGCCCCCGCTCCGTTTCTACGGTCCGTGGAATCACGCCGGAGAGGGCCGCCATGCCGGAGAGTTCGTAATCGACCACGTGCGAGTGGGCGTCGCAAAGCACCTCGTCGCCAGGGCGGGTCCACAGGCGAATGGCGACCTCGTTCGCCATGACTCCCGTAGGCATGAAAAGGGCGGCCTCGAAACCGAGCATCGCCGCCACCTGCCGCTCCAGCCGGATCGCGGTCGGGTCCTCCTCGAAGACATCGTCACCGACCTCGGCCTCGGCCATGGCTTTCCGCATGGCGTCCGTCGGACGGGTGACCGTATCCGACCTCAGATCGATGATTCGGTTCATGGCGGGCACGCTATGCCGCGCTCGCCGCTTCGGTCAAACGACCAGGAGCCCAGGGACTAAGCTTCTCCACCAATGAAACGCGACCCTCAGGCGCTTCAGTCCCGCGAACACGATCTGCTGGTGATCGGCGGCGGAATCGCCGGCGCCTGGACGGCGTGGGAAGCCGCCTCGCGCGGCCTGAGCGTGGCTCTCATCGAACTCGAGGACTTCGGTCAGGCTACGAGCTGGGCGTCCCTCAAGACCGCTCACGGCGGTCTGAGGCACCTTCAGCGGTTGGACATCTCCGGTTTCCGGGAGTCGGTGCGGGAGAGGCGGACTCTGCTTCGCGTGGCCCCGGAGATCGTGCGGCCTCTCGCCTTCGCGGTGGCGGCTTCGGGCCGGCTCGAAGCGGCGAAATACTTCCTGGGCGGCGTGATGAACGACCTCCTCTCTTTCGATCGGAATGAAGGTCTGCGGGGCGACCGGTGTGTCGGCAACTCCCGACTCCTGGGCGCGGCCGAGGCCGCAACATTCCGCGGTTCGATCCCGGTATCCGGACGCGCCTTCGTCTGGCACGATGCCCAGATCACGCACACCGAACGGCTTCTGGTCGGCCTCCTCCACGCGGCCAACGAGGCGGGTGGTCTGGTCCTCAATCACTGCCGCGTTCTTGGCGGTGAGCGCACCTCGAGCGGGTTCGAGTTCAAAGCTACGGATCTGGCGGAGGGAACAGAGTTCACCATTCGGTCCCGCGCCGTGGTGAACGCCGCCGGAGCCGGACTCGAAGCCGTCGCGAAACTGGTGGGTGAAACCTGCGGATCGCCCACGTTGATCCGCGGCGTCAACGTTGTGCTCGGCCGCGATCTCACGCCCCGAATAGCACTTGGAGCCCGGGATCGGGGTCGGTTCCTTTTCCTCGTTCCCTGGCTCGGTCGGACGATGCTCGGCACGGTCTATGACGACGGACGAAGGGAACTGGCCGAACTGGTTCGCGATCTCCTCGAGGCCGGCCGGCGCGCGTTCCCGTGGGCGGGAATTCAGGAGGCCGACATCAAGGCCCTGCAAAGCGGACACGTTCCCGGAGCGAGCGATGGCGAACCGATCTATAGATCGCGGCTCATCGGCCATGCCGACCCGCGGATCCTTTCCATTCTGACCGCCAAGTACACGACGGCGCGCGCCACCGCAGAAGCGGCGATCGACCGGCTGGCCGGAGCGTTTAGGCGTCCGCCCACGAGATCGATTTCGGCGACCACGGCCCTTTCGAGGTCGGCGCCGTTGTCGGGCAGCATGAAGGAACGGATCCGCCTGGTTCAGGAGACGGAAATGGCTTTGAACCGGGAGGACGCCGTCCGGGGCCGGCTGATCGAAGGGGCGTTCGGCGAGGGCGCGCCTTGACCGGCCATCGAGGGCGATAAGATCCGGGTTTCACCCTCCCAAAACATGTCTTCCGTCGATCCTTTCACCCCGCCGCCCACCTTCTTCGAAGTGCTGGGATCGGTCGCCCAGAACCTCTCCGCCGATCGGGATGAGGCCGACAACCTGACCCGTTGTCTCAAAACCCTCGTGGAATCCTCCCAGGCTGCTCTGGGCGTGGGCCTTCTTCAGGGCGCCGCCGGGCTGACCGCCGTGGCCGAATACGGCAGCCTCGATGAGGCCACTCGGCTCGCGCACTTCACCCTCGCGCGGTTGTGCCTCGAGACCGGGCAGGCCGTCGCGGAGAGTCATGGGGACGGGTGGCTTGCCGCGACTCCTCTGATGGGCCTCGAGGAAACCTTCGGCGTCCTGGCCTTTTCGGTGGCCGAACCCGCCCGCCCTCCGCAACCCTTCCTGTCGGCGCTGGGCCGCCTGATCGGTTCCGGCCTCGACGCGAGCCGCAGATACTCCGAGATGCGATCCGCGGCCCATCGCCTGGAGCGTCTCAACCGACTCACCACCGCTTTGACTTCGGGATCGGATCTGGCCGCCGTGGTCGAGCCTTTCGCCGAAGAAATGCGCGGCCTTTTCGACTTCGACCGGCTGGCCTGCGGTTTCGTCAACGAAGGCGGGGACTATGTCGAGCTGGTGACCCACCCCGCCGACGAAACGTGGGGAATGGCCGCCGTGGTTCCGCTCGTCGGCAGCGGCCTTGGCCATGCGATTCTCGAGGGCAAGCCCGTCCTCCAGAAAGACATTCTCCACTCGCATCGTTTCATCGAGGACATGAAGCTCCTCGAGGACGGCATCCGCTCCTACGTCGTGCTTCCGCTCGTCGCGAGGGGAAAGGCGCTGGGCGTGGTGGCGCTCGCGTCCAAAGAGGCCGACGCGTTCGAGACCGAGACCCTGTTGCGCCTGCAGCCCCTCATCTCTCATCTGGCCCTCGCCTTCGACAACGTCCACCTGATGCAGCGGATGCGCGACCTTTCGATCACCGACGAGGTGACGCCTCTTTTCAACCATCGCTTCTTCCACCAGATGCTGGAGCGCGAGCTCAAGTTCTCCGACCGGTACAAGAGCCAGGTTTCGATCGCCTTCATCGACCTCGATCACTTCAAGCCGATCAACGACGTCCATGGCCACCTCCGCGGGTCGCATGCGTTGCGCGATGTGGGCTTCCTGCTGCGCACCGCGGTGCGCGAAACCGACTACCCGGCGCGCTACGGCGGCGACGAGTTCGCGATCATCCTGCCCCAGACCGACGGCGAGGC
>JANNJB010000825.1:0-3319 GCA_031405615.1 Vicinamibacteria bacterium
GGCAGACCTCCGAGGTGTGGCCGCCGGCCGGCGCGCAGCCGATGACCTTCCACTTGTCCAGCGGCGGCAACGCCAACTCGCTGCACGGTGATGGCGCACTGACCCCCACGCCGCCCGACGCGAACAAGCCCGACACCTTCACCTACGACCCGATGAATCCGGTGCCGTCGTACGGCGGCAACGTGTGCTGCACCGGGAACGCGATCACGGCGGGGTCGTTCGACCAGCGCAAGATCGAGTCGCGGCACGACATCCTCGTCTACACCAGCGCGGCCTTCACCGAGGGCGTGGAAGTGAGCGGGCCCATCACGCCGACGCTCTACGTGTCGTCGGACGCGAAAGACACCGACTTCACGGTGAAAGTGCTGGACGTGTATCCCGACGGCCGGGCGTTCAACCTCGACGAATCGATCCAGCGCATGCGGTATCGCCTCGGGTATGACAAGGCTCTCTCCTGGATGGAGAAGGACGAGGTCTACAAGGTGACGCTCCAGCCCCTCAACACCAGCAACTATTTCAAGCCCGGGCACCGGCTGCGGATCGAGATCTCGAGCAGCAACTTCCCCCGCTTCGATCGCAACCTCAACACCGGGGGCAACAACTACGACGAGGCGAAGGGCGTCATCGCCCGGAACACGCTGCACCACTCCGTGAAGTATCCGTCGAGCATCGTCGTCACCGCGGTGAAACCGGTCCCGTAGTAGCCTTTCGTCTCGTGGGGCAGGAAAGTCGACCGGAAGGAACCGGGAACTCTCGGCGTCAGCTGATGGCCGGGGCGGTCCTTCCCCTGTTCGCGCTCGCCATCTCGACTTCGGACTGCGGCGGCCAGACCGCGATGACGCCCGCGACCCCATCACCCATTCAGACTGCCGCCCCCAAAGGCGGCGCGACCGCACAGTCGACCCGGGACCACCCCCTGCATCGCGCCATCCTCGGCCCCTGGTGGGGCAGCGGCTGTCCGTCAAACGGCGATTGCGGCTGCGGATCCGCGGAGACGCTCGCCGAGGAGTTCGCCTGCCAGATGGACGAGCTTCGCGCCGCCGACATACCGGTGAGCCTCTACCTCTTCGACGGAGGAGGATGGTCGGAGCGGGATTCACGGGTCACCGGCGCCTGTGAGGGAGAGGCCTGCTGTTCGTGGAACCTCGGTCCGGACGTCATCGATCGCCTGGCCTCGGAACACGTGCGCGCCCTGGTTCATTTCTGGGGCGGATGTCATGAACGCGAACAGTACGAGCGGGTCCGCGGACAGCTGGGCGGGTCGCTGCTCGGGTTTTACCTGGACGACGGCTCCTCGGATCAGGAGCTGCAGCGCGCGACCGACTTCATGCGCTCGGTGGCGGCCGACGACTTCGAGGTCGTGGCCAAGTCGCACCAGAGCCGGGAGCCCGCAACCACCGACAGCGGACTGTCGCGGTTCGCCAACGTCGCCTACGTCGGGGACGTGCCAAACGACTTCGAGGGACTGCGCGATGCGCTCTCGCGCGTCTTCGCGAAGTCCCGGGTCATCCCCGCCCCCCTGAACGAACTCACGGGCTACGACTACCAGGGCCGGCGCGCTCCGGACGAAGAGACGTTCCATCGGCGGATTCACTGGGGCGCCTTCCAGCCGATCATGGCCCACACGCCTTTCGGGAACTCGGATCCCTGGCGCTCCGAGTACAGCCCGGACCTCCTGATCGCGTATCGCTACTACGCCTGGCTCCATCGCCAGCTCGTGCCCTACTTCCTGAGCTACGCGCGAAGAACGCACGAGCAGCCGGAATTCCCGATCATCCAGCCCGGGCCCGGGCCGTATGCGATGCGGGTCGGCGAGGAGATCTTTGTCGCCATGGTGACTTCGAAGACGCCCACCATCGACATTCAACTTCCCGCCGGGCAGTGGATCGATTACTGGGACGAAGAGAGGATCGTTTCCGGAAACCTGGTCGAGCACCCGGCTCCCGTAGGCCGTGAGCCGGTATTCCTCCGGCTCGGCGCGATCATTCCCATGGAGGTCGAGAGGGGCTACACCGGCCACGGCGCCCGCGAGTCGGCGGGTTCCCTCACCGTTCTCGTCTACCCAAGCGGGACGTCATCATTTCGCTACTTCAACGACCACACCGGATCGTGGACGACCTTCCGCTCCGTCCTTTCCGGCGAGCAGCTGACTTTGAGCGCCGACGCGTCTCCCGGATGGCCGGTCCTCTACCGGGTAGGCCGCATCGGCGTTCGTCCTGCCTCGGTCAGGATCAACGGCCAGACCGTCCTGGTCAATCAGTCCGGAGGCCCGCCCGAGGCCGGGTCCGTGGACGAGGTGCACGAGTCTTCGACCAGCGCCTGGTTCTACGACGCTGCTTCGCGCCGCCTCATCGTCAAGGTCGTGTCCTAGAACTGCCTCGGCCGGACGTCAGCGGGCGGCGGCGGCGCGCACCATGTCCGCTGGGATGATCACCGAACCGACCGCTCCCGAGGGCGGATCGCTCAGCACGACATGGAGCCGGTGAAGATCGCCTCGAAGGGCAATCCTCTTGTTCAGGACCATGCCCTGGGTCAGCAGTCGCTCCCGCATCTCTCCGGTGAGACTCAACTCGAAGCCCGAGATCAACTGCGGCCGCTGAACTTTGTTCTCGCGGTCCTGCGCGGCAAAAGCGACTGCGGTGAGCAGCGCGAGGCCAAACGTCATCGAAGCGGGCCACGGGTTCATCGAGCGGCTACCTTCCCTGCTGGGTGATCTGAAAGCTGACCGGCACAGTCGCCTCGGCTCACGGCCGATCGGCCCGCCTGCCCAGGCTCGAACAGAGAATGTTCCCCACCAACTTGAGCACGCCCTCGTCGCGGACAACGAACGTCTTGCCTTCGATCGCGTACTCGCAGACGACGGGCTGCGTGGGACGCTCGCTCATCGAGTAGAGATCCCGGCCTTCGTCCTCCGCCAGGTCGCCCACGTACTTGACCGGGTTCTTGATGAGCGCCTCGCAGGTCCCCGACGGAAACATCCCCTTCACCGTGATGCTCGCCGCGGTGCCGCGAACTCCGACATAACACTCCCGGCCGCCGCATCCCGCGAGGACGAGCGGCGTCAGAAGCAGCGCCATTCGGAGAGACTTCTGCGTCATCGTCGCGAACGGAACCATAGCAGCGTTGGCCGGCAGCTAGCCCGGACAATTCATGAGGGAATCTGCTGCGACGTCCGATACCGCGCCACTGGCGGGCGTGCTCGCTCCTCGTCTCCTCACAGTATGTCCAATACTGTTGCGTCGCTCGTTGCTGCGCTTGCCCGCCATTGACACGGTCTCGAACGTCTCGCGACGATTCCTCATGAATAATCCGGGCTAGC
>JANNJB010000826.1:0-5238 GCA_031405615.1 Vicinamibacteria bacterium
CGTAGAGCTGCTGGCCATACCCCATGGGAATCGCCCGAGGCATGATGAGTGTGACCGGACCTGGAGGCGCATCCCCTGGAAGAGTCAGCGTGATGCGCACCGAGCGGCTCACGCCGGCCACATCGGTGGAAGCGGGCGCTACAACGTACCGAACCGCGGACTGTGCCGACGCAAGGGCAGGGGTGAGAAGGGCGAGAAGAGGAATCAGAACGCGCATCGACAGACACTAAACTACCTGATCAAGTGAAAGTGCAGCGCCTTCTTCACGGCATCGGCGTCGGCCTCGGCATAGCCCTCGCCTGCCTCGCAGCCGCGGCGGGCGCTGTCGAGCGCACAACGAAGCCATACCCCGGGGTGATTCATGTCCATCGCACCGACAACGCGCAGGACTACCACCTCGTCTCCATAGCGCCGCGCGCGATGGAAGCGGTCGCGACCGAACCCGATCAGGCGTGGTCGGTGGTCTCAGATTTCGCCGAGCGGGTCGGCGCCGAGATCGCGATCAACGCGAACTTCTTCTCGAAGACCGAAAGTTGCGGCGTCACCGCGGGCGACGGACGCTTGTGGACCGCGGTCTACGAAGGCTGCCCCATGACCGTGGCGTTCTTCCGTGACGGGACCGCCTCGATCTTCCGCGGCCGGGTGCGAAAGGACGGCGCGCTCTCGCCCTCGGTCGGTCTGCGGGCGGCGGTCTCCGGTCGGCCCCGTCTCGTCGAAGACGGGCAGGCCTCTCCCCCGGTCGAAAAGTTCGTGACCGTGCGGCACCCGCGAACCGCGCTCGGACTCAAGAAGGACGGAACGCTGCTGATCCTCGTGGCCGACGGACGGCGCGAGGCCGCCCTTGGATTCACGGGCCCCGAGATGAGCAAGATTTTTCTGCGCGAAGGGGTCATGAACGCGATCAACCTCGACGGCGGCGGTTCGACCACTCTCTACATCAAGGGCGAGGGGGGCATCCAGAACAAGCCCTCCGACGGCCACCAGCGCGTGGTCGTGAACCAGCTCGGTTTCCGGCGGAAGTCCTCGAAGGGCGGAAAGCAGAGGTGACCCCGCGCGAGCAACGGACGCTGGGCGCTGCCCTAGGCCTTGTGGGCGGACTGCTCGCGCGCGATCTCGATCTCACGACCCTCGTGTCATTCTGGGGTGATCGCGGTTTCCTTCTACCCCTCGGGGCGATCGTGGGCGCGATGTGTGCGACCACGCGCCTGCGCAAGCCTCTCTACGCCGCGGTGCTGGCGCTCGGGATCCTGTGGCTCGCGGTGACGTACCTGCCGGTGAGCCGGATGCTGCTCGCGGGGCTGGTCCGCAGCGACACCCTCGGGCCCGCCGACGCGGTCCTGGTTCTGTCCTCTCGAATGCAGACCGATGGCGACCCTACATCGCCTCAACTGTCGCGGCTTCTCCGCGGTCTCGAGATCGTGGCCGATGGGCATGCGCCCCGACTGATGATCTCCGAACTGCCGCCACCCTACGCGGCGCAGAGGCCCTTCGCGCAGGCGCTTCTCACGAGGTTCAAGGCGGACGTCGAACTCGTGGTCCTGCAGCCGGTGCGGAACACGCACGATGAAGCGGTGCTGGCCGCGGAGTACCTGAAGGCGCGTGGCCTCAATCGCATCATCGTGACGTCGTCACCCACCCACACCTTCCGGGGGGCGGCGCTGCTGGAGATGCTGGGGCTCGAAGTGATGGCGTCGCCGGCGCGGGAGACGCGGTTCGACCTCGAAACGCTGGATCGACCCGAGGAACGACTGCAATCGTTCGGCTCGATCATCCACGAGCGACTGGGGATCCTCGTCTACCGTCAACGAGGCTGGATCAAATAGCCGGTCAGGGTCGCGGCTCGCGCTTTCCCAGGGACTCCAGATAGCCGCGCAGTTTCGCGAACGCCTGACCGCGATGGGAGATGGCGTCCTTCTTTGCTCGCGGCAGCTCTCCGGTGGTGCAGCCTGAGGGCGGGTGGAAGAAGATCGGGTCGTAGCCGAAGCCATTCAGTCCTCGGGGCCGCGAGGCGATGAGACCGTGGACGTGCTGCTCGGTCTCGAACAGGATGAAGCCGGGGGAGGCCAACACGACCGCGCTCGTGAAGTGGGCGGTGCGTTTGTCCTCGGGCACATCGCGCAGGCGTCGCCAGATCTCCTCGAAGCGCTGCGGGTAGGTTGCGTCGTCTCCGCAAAAGCGGCTCGAGTAGACGCCGGGCTCACCGTTCATGGCGTCGATGGACAGGCCGGAATCATCGGCCACGGACGGAAGACCCGAAACTTTCGCGTAGTGCAGGGCCTTCAGTCGTGCATTGCCCATGAAGGTCGTTTCCGTTTCATCGGGGCTCTCCTCGATGCCCAGGTCGCGGGGGATAACGAAACGGAACGGCAGGCCCGCGATGAGACCTTCGATCTCGCGCAGCTTGTCGCGGTTCTGAGTGGCGATGAGGATCTCTCGCATCAGCTGGGTAGAGGGGGGATGGGGTTGCTTCGTCGCGTCGCGGACGGACTGGCTCCTCGCAATGACGCTGGGCCAATCATCCAAAAAAGTGGGGGAATTAACGCGCCTGAAGGGACTCGAACCCCTGACCCGCAGCTTAGAAGGCTGCCGCTCTATCCACCTGAGCTACAGGCGCATGAAAAGGAAAGTATAAGCGGCGGCCCCGGACGCCTCCTGATGGCTCGATCGGCGGGAATCGAATAAACTGCCCGGGCAGACGTAGCTCAGCTGGTTAGAGCGCCTGATTGTGGATCAGGAGGTCCCCGGTTCGATCCCGGGCGTCTGTACCACCTTCCCGCCAACGGTTTATCGGCAACTTCGCGAAGCGCAAAGCGAGCGAGATCCGACTCCGGGGGCCGCGTGGGGACCACAGGCGCTGAATTCTCGTTCCATTCCAGCGAAAGGCCCACAGCCATGAAGACTCGAATCCTGCTCGTGCTCGCGATCGGCGCCCTCGCCGTCGCCACAGTCCAGACCTCAACGACGACCGTCGACGCCCAGAGTATTCCATCCCGACTCCCTCCGCCCGAACCGATCGAGGGGTGCGCAACGCGCGTTCTCGCGTCTGCCGCGAGAGACCTGATCGGGCCGCACCCCACCCCAACTCCGCTTCCCACACCAGACCCGGGGAGCTGCACGGGGCGAGTCTGCGACGCCCTCTATGCGGTCACCGTCGCGAACGCGGCGGCGGCGGCCGCGGAGGTCGAGTGGCAGAAGTGGCAGGCCCTGGACGCGGCGACGACGGCCTGCGGGCTTTAGGTCCCGAGCCCGACCGTCGGGAAGCCATCCTCTTCGAGGGTGATCGTGGTCTTTTCGTAGGCTGACGCCGCCGTGCGGGTCGAATCGAGGCCTCCGGTCACCCGACCGTAGTAGACATCTGGCAAGGCTGTGTCCGGGACGACGAGCGCGTAATGCTCCCCCAGGTTGGTTCGCAAAGCCAAGTCGTCCCGGAACGCGTTGCGGATGTTGTCGTCTAGCAGCTCAAGGTCGAGCTGGATCCTCCGCGGGATGTTGGCCGAGAGCGCGGTGACGTGAGTTCGCCCCGCGGGGGTCTGATGCCGCAGTTGCTTGGGCATCCATGACACCGGAAAAGCGTTGCTCCATGAACTGCCCGGGTTCCACAGCTGGGCAATGATGAGTTCTCCCGCGTAGAGGCTACGAGCGCTTGCGTCGCCGTAATTCGTGCCGGGGAACTTGAATCCGGCCCACCGCGACGTTCGCCGAGCCGGGGCAAGCGCGTAGCAACTCGGGACGGTAGTTCTGGCGAAGGCGACCGTTGTGTAGCTCGCTCCGTTCGTGCTTTCCTCGATGGACACCGGAGTCCCCGAATCGATGTTGTGTCCGATGATGGCGCCACAGTCCCACGATGGGTGCACCCAGAAGTTATCGACCCATCCGACAGCGGCGCCGCCGCCCGACGCTGTGATCGACCTGAAGGAGATGCGCACAATAGAAAAATCTCCAGGCCCGCGCACGATCGGAACCACAACGGCTTTCGGAGACCAAGGCAACCCCTCCGTGTAGAACGCTTCGGCCTCGGAAAGGACCCACGCCGTACCGTTCCACCAGCGTCGAGTTTGGAGATCATAAACCCGACACGACACGCGGGCCACGCCATCCGATCGCAGGTCTGCGGTGATCACAAGCTCTTCCCCACGAGAGACGGCGTAGTCCCTCGACACCTCCGCAACGTCGATCCCTAAGGTTGTGTTCAGCTTCAACGCCTTGAGACCCGAAGACATCGCCACGGTCTCTGCAGAGCTTGAACCCAGGTTCCCGTGTCGGGAGGTGAACCCAGGGGGGATACCGGCAACAAATGTGCCCTCGAAATCGCCAAAGTCATCGAATGCGAGGTCGGCTCTAACGGTCACGTCGACTGCGTCGACGACCGCTATCCACGGCCGCGTCGCGTCCTTGTCATACGCCCATTGGATAGGAAACTCAATTTGTGCCGAGGAGGCGACGACGGAACGCGCACGACTCAAATGGTTCAGGTATCGTCCGGCGGCGTAGCGGCAGGTGTCGGCCATCAGAAGCTCCTCGCCATCTCAATGTCAGTAAGGACAATCTGGCGCGAGATGCGTCGCCGGATCCTGCCCCGGAAGGGCGTGACGCCCGCCGAAGTCCCGATGTCGAAGGTAGACGTGCCTGCCTCTGTCATCGGGCCAGCGTGGGTGACGCTGGTGCCTTTCACGCCGGAGGCGAAGATGTCGGCGGTATACGGTGCGAGGCCCAGCTCGCCGCGGGGACCAGTGCATCGGACGCCGATCACGTAGCGCGTGCCCGCGATCGGCGAGTGGTCGACTTCGGCTGCATTGAGGACGCCGGCGACGTTCTGGGCAAAGATCCATCGCCGGATGCTGTCGTTGTAGTACACGTCGGCGTAGTTGTTGGCGTCGTGTGAAACGAAGGCCACACGCATGAAGGTCGCCGGGGCGGAGCCTCCCGTCCAGTCCGGCGTGACCTCGAACCGCGCGGACATCTGCTGCGCGCACCAGGTCCTGGCCCCAGTGTTGTTGGAGTAGTAACCGCGGTCGACCGCGCGCGCTCCAGCAGCTGCAAGGAACTCCTGGCCCTGCGCTGCATAGGCCTCGACGTTTGGTTGGACTGTCACGGTGTCCCCCGAAACGTCGACGAACGTGGCTTCGGATGCCCGAGTGAACGTCCACGTCGCCCCGTTGGTGAATCGCATCAGCCCGTTCTTCGCGGGCCCGCCCTGCTTGGCCCAGCCGCTGTCGTACATCCAGCACCTGATCCGGC
>JANNJB010000827.1:0-8849 GCA_031405615.1 Vicinamibacteria bacterium
AAGATCGCTCTTTCCGGCGGCAAGGAACTGGCGCTCGAACTCGAATCCAAGGGATACGAGTGGCTCGAGAAGGAGCCCGCAGGGGCCCACTGATGGGGACCGCCGTCGCGCCATTCTCTGAGATCGCTTCCGCGGTGAAGACGTGGTCGGGGCCTGCCTGGCTCACGGATACGCGGAAGGCCGCGATCGATCGGTTCGCTCTGGCCGGCCTTCCGACCACGCGCCTCGAGGCCTGGCGAACCACTCCGCTGCCCGAACTCGGGACGAAAGCGCTTTCCCCGGGCTTCGCCTCCACCGCGAACCGGGCACAGACCGCGGTCGAGCCTTTCACGGGCGGCGGCGTGGCGACCCTTGTTTTCGTGGACGGCTTTCACTCCGTGACCCTGTCCTCGTCCGAGACGGCCTGGCCGAAGGGAGTGCGCCTCGCTCCGATGTCGCGCCTCCTCGCCATGAAGCCGGACGATCTGCGGCCCTGGTTCAGCGCGGAGAGCGCCACCGCGGGCTCGATGCACGATCTCAACACCGCGGCCTTCCGCGACGGCGCGTCGATCGTGGTGGAGGACGGCATCGCCCTCCCCGTCGAACTCCGCGTGATCGTGGTGAGCACGTCCCGCGAACAGCCCGTGGCCCAGCATCTGCGCAATCTCGTCCATGTGGGTCGGGGCTCGAGCCTCCGCCTGATGATCGCGGTGATCGGCGCTCCCGAAGCGATCGGATTCACGAACCATCGCACCGAGATTTCGATGGCCGCGGATTCGCGCCTCGATCTTGTCCGCGTGCACGAGTCGCCTCTCCGCGTGCCCCACTTCGACGCCCTGGCCGCGACCCTTGGCGACCGCGCGTTGCTGAACGACACACTGCTCCAGACCGGACCCTCATGGACACGAGCGGAACTCGACATCGTCTTGAATGGCGACCACGCGACGGCCGACCTCGCCGGAGTCTTCGTCGCCCGGGGAATTCAGGTGAGCGACATTCACACCATCCTTTCCCATGAAGCGCCCGGCGTCACGAGCCGCCAGAATTATCGCGGCCTCGCCGCCGATGACGCGCGCGGGGTGTTTCACGGACAGATCAAGGTTGAAGCCGAAGCCCGGGGCGCCGACGCGACGCAGAACAACCGTAACATGCTTCTCTCGAAGCGCGCGCAGGTTCACTCGACGCCCGCCCTCGAGATCCTGACCGACGACGTGAAGTGCAAACACGGCAGCGCCACCGGCCAGATCGACCAGGCCCAGTTGTTCTATCTCCGCTCGCGGGGCCTCGGCCTCACGGAGGCGACGCGGATCCTGACCCGGGCCTTCGCGGGGGAAATCCTCTCGCGCCTGCAGCGCGCGGAGACACGTGAGCTGGTGGAGTCGCAGATCGCGCCCAGTCTCGAAGCGCTGGGAGTCGCGGCGTGAAAACCCTGACCGCGGCCGTGGTCAGGACGGAGGGGGCGCCGGCCCCGGCTCCGGGGATCTCGGCGCACCCGGCCATCGTATCCGCTTTGCTGGACGTCGCCGCGGTACGAGCCGACTTCCCCATCCTGGGAACGCAGGTCCACGGGAAGCCCCTCGTGTATCTCGACTCCGCGGCCTCGGCCCAGAAGCCCCGGGTGGTCATCGACGCGGAGCGGCGCGTCTACGAAGAGATGTACGCGAACGTGCATCGCGGAGTGCACGACCTCTCGATGCGGGCGAGCGATGCCTACGAAGCGGCGCGCGGCAAGGTCGCGGGCTTCATCGGCGCGCCTTCAGCCAAAGAGGTCATCTTCCTGCGTGGCACGACGGAAGCGATCAACCTGGTGGCCCAGACCTATGGCCGGGTCAACGTGAAGAAGGGCGACGAGATCCTCATCACCGCCCTCGAGCACCACGCGAACATCGTCCCCTGGCAGATGCTGTGTGAAGAAAAGCAGGCGAAGCTCCTCGTCGCCCCCATCAACGACGCGGGTGAAGTCGAGATGGATGCGTTCTTGAAGCTGCTGTCCGCGCGCACGAAGATCGTGGCCATGGCGCATGTCAGCAATGCGCTGGGCACCATCCTCGACGTCAAAGCGATGACCGACGCGGTGCGGGAACACGCGGGCAACGCCGTCGTCCTGGTCGACGGCGCGCAGGGCGTGCCGCATATGCAGGTCGACGTGAAAGCCATCGGTTGCGACTTCTACTGTTTCTCCGCCCACAAGATGTACGGCCCGTCGGGCATGGGCGCTTTGTGGGGCCGGAAGTCCCTGCTCGATTCGATGCCGCCCTGGCAGGGCGGCGGAGACATGATCCTGTCGGTCACTTTCGAGAAGACGACCTACAACGAAACGCCCTTCAAGTTCGAAGCGGGCACCCCCAACATCGCGGGAACCATCGCCTTTGGGGCGGCCGTCGACTATCTGTCCGGCCTTGGCCTCAAGGCGGTGGCGAGCGCCGAGCACAGCCTTCTCGAGTACGGGACGGGGGCTTTGTCCTCGCTCCCCGGCGTCCGGCTCATAGGCACCGCGGCCCAGAAAGCGTCCGTGCTTTCCTTCGTCCTCGAGGGCGTTCACCCGCATGACGCGGGCTCCATCCTCGACTACGAGGGTGTGGCAGTCCGAACCGGCCATCACTGCGCTCAGCCGGTCATGGACCGGTTCGGTGTCCCCGCGACCATCCGCGCGTCGCTCGGCGTCTACAACACGCGCGAGGACATTGACGTGCTGGTGCGCGGCCTTCGCAAGGTTCAGGAGATGTTCGCGTGACCTCGGACCTGCGGGATCTGTATCAGGACGTCATCCTCGACCACGGCAAGAAGCCGCGAAACGCGCGCGTGATCGAGGGCGCCACATTCACCCAGCCCGCCTACAACCCCCTGTGCGGCGACAAGGGGACGCTTTATCTCTCGATGGACCCCACAGGCGACAAGATCGCCGATGCCGCGTACGTCGGGGCAGGCTGCTCGATCTCCACCGCCTCCGCCTCCATCATGACCGACTTCGTGAAGGGGAAAACGCGTGAAGAGGCCATGGCCACCTTCGGTCTCTTCCACGACATGATCACCGCACCTCCCGACCAGGCGTCTCACCGGCCGGTCCAGGACCTCGGGAAACTCTCGGTTTTCTCGGGCGTGGCCGAGTTTCCGGCGCGAGTCAAATGCGCAAGCCTCGCGTGGCACGCTCTCAAGGCCGCTTTGACCGAGGCGCCGGGCGAGGCCCAAAAACCGGTGAGCACCGAGTAACCCAAATGCGGGAACCCCGAACCGTTTCACGCGATATTTTTGGCGCGCTCGTGCCCTACGGCACACCGCATGAGCTCAAGGCCGGTGAGACTGTTTACCTCACCCAATCCCTGGGCGGTTCGCATACCTGCGTCACCGAAATGGGCTACATGGTCCGCATCGACGCCAGGGACGCGGATGCCATTGGCGAAAAGGTGGACGCGGCGCCCACCGCGGAAGAAATCGGCCAAACCCCCCTCGACCAGGTGGTGTGGGATCGGTTGAAGACCTGCTACGACCCCGAAATACCGGTGAATATCGTCGATCTGGGCCTCGTCTATTCGGTGGCCGTGGCCGACGTGGGGCCGGAAGACGGGCAGCCTGCGGGCAAGAAAGTCAGCGTCCGGTTCGCGCTCACCGCCCCCGGCTGCGGGATGGGGGACGTCTTGAAGCAGGACATCATTCGGAAAGTCAACGAATTACCCCAGGTGGTTCAGGCGGATGTGGACGTGACCTTCGACCCGCCCTGGACGCAGGACCTCATGAGTGACGCGGCACGCCTGCAACTGGGGTTGATGTGAGGCGGGAACGATGAAGCTCTCTGCCCAGGAAGAGTACGGCCTGCGCTGCCTGCTAACCCTCGCGCGTGTGGCGCCAGGGAAGTCGCTGACCATTCCCCAGATTGCGGAGGCCGAGCGCATTTCCGGCCCGAATGTGGCGAAACTGCTGAGGGCGCTAAGAAAGGGGGGCTTCGTTGTCGCCTCCAGAGGGCAGGCCGGAGGCTACGCCCTGGCCCGCCGGGCGTCGGAAGTCAATGTGGGCGAGGCGCTTGCGTGCCTCGGTGGGCGGATCTTCGACGCAGGTTTTTGTGGCCGCCACTCAAGTGCAACACGCGGTTGTGGTCATAACTCGGACTGCTCCGTCCGTTCAGTCTGGAGGCTCGTCCAAAGGGCTGTGGACGATGTTCTGGGCCGACTGAGCTTGGCGGACCTTCTGGTTGAGGAGGGAAGCGTGAGCGTGCCCGACCGAGGCAGGCGAATCTCACTACCTCTCGTCCCGTTTCCGGAAGCGTAACCGCTTCTGGATCAATGGCATCTATCTTGCTAAGATTGTACCGAGGATGAACTGGCGGAATCGTACATCCTCCGAGCGTGTTCTTTTAAACACGTCCGCCGCCTACTCAAAAAGGAGTACTCACCATGCCCGTTAGCGTTCGCCCCGCATTTTTATCCGACGGTGTCGGCATCCTCACCCTTCTCGAGCAGAAGGGGTATTTTCCAGAGCCTCTAGGCTTCGCCAATACGTTTCGCAAGACGCTGAACGATCCCGATTTCCTCGTACGCGTGGCTGAATCCGAAGGGAAACTGGTGGGACTCGCCGCCCTGTCGTTCCGCCCGCAGTTGGGCCTTGGCGGCACCCTCGCGAGTCTGGATGAGTTCATTGTGACCGAGGGCTCGCACCGGCGGGCTGCCGAGCGGGCGCTCCTCAAGGCGACCGCGCGAAAGGCCCGTGCCATGGGCGCTCGGAAGGTCGTCCTCCAGCCCACGGAGACCAAGCCTCAGCCGAAAAACGCAAGCCAGTTCTACATTCGGAACGCGGCTTAACCGCCCGACGACGGACGAGTCTCCTTTTGACGTCCGCCGCCCCGGCGTTCCAGGGTCATGCCCGCCCGCATGGCAAAGGAACTCCGGGGCGGTCCTTTTTTGTTTGGTAACCTCGCCCCTCATGCAAATGGTTCGGTACTGCCCGGTCTGCGACGACGAGTTTCGTCCCGAAATCACGATCTGCTCCGACTGCGGTGGCGCGCTCGTTCTCCAGAAGGAGGGGCTCGGCGCGAAAGGTCCGGCGGTGGCCGGCGCCGTACCCGTCGCCGACGATGCCTGGCGCACCGCGCTCGACTCCCTCCCCGCCTCGACCCTGGTACCGGTCCGGACCTTCGACTCGCTCGCCGACCTCGAACCCGCGGTCGCGGCGTTCGCGGACCAGCGGCTGCCCTCCCGCGTCCTGGTGCAGAACGGTCGCTACATCCTGCTGATCCGCCCGGACTCATTGGCGGAGGCGCAGGCTGCGCTTCACACCGCGGCCGTCGATGCCGATGACTCCCCCGATCCCTCGTTCGATCCCAGGGCCGGCCGGTACTCGAATTGTCCAGCCTGCGACACCCGGTTGCCCGATCCGTTCGATGGAACCTGTCCCGAATGTGGCCTGGAATTGAGCGCCCCCGGCGGTGCGGTCGTGGTTCCGGAGGCCGAGTGAGAGGGCGTGCGTTGCTGCAACTGCGCCGGCCATGAGCGCCTTCAAAGAAACCGAGACCTTCGACTTCCCAGGGCCGGCGGGGCGGATCGAAGCGATCTTGAATCGTCCGCCTGAAGGTGTTGCGACTCGAGCCGCCGCGGTCATCTGCCACGCCCACCCCCTTCACGGCGGCATGATGCATTTCAAGGTCGTCTTCCGCGCCGCCAAGGCGCTCCAGAACCAGGGCATCGCGGCTCTTCGCTTCAACTTCCGCGGCGTCGGACGCAGTGACGGCACCCACGACCGGGGCATCGGTGAACAGGATGATGTTCGCGCGGCGCTCTCCGAACTGGCGCGGCGTCAGCCCGGCCTCCCCCTGCTGCTTGGCGGTTTCTCGTTCGGATCGGCCATGACCGCGAAGGTGGCGGCGAGCGACGAGCGGGTCAAGGCGGTGGTGATCCTGGGCTTTCCGATCACCCGCGTCGACACGACCGCCGACCTCGCGGAAGTGCGACAGCCGCGGCTGTTCGTTCAAGGCAGCGATGACGAATTCGGCCCGGGGCCCGCGATACGCAAGCTGGTGGCGAATCTGCCGGAGCCGAAGCGGCTCGAAGTGATCGAAGGAGCGGATCACTTCTTCACGGGCCGGCTCGATGAACTTCAGGCCCCGATCGAGGAATGGGCAAAGACCACGCCATGGGCGGCCTCGCGATGATTCCTCGCCTCAGGAGTGCGAACACCGCCCTCGTCGTTGTCGATATGCAGGAGCGCCTGCTTCCCGCGATCCACGAGCACGAGCGGGTTATCGCCAACGTCCGCCTTCTCCTGCGGGCGGCAGCGGCCCTCGAGTTGCCGGTCGTCATGACCACCCAATTCCTCAAGGGGCTTGGGCCCACCCACGCCCTCATCTCCGAACTGGCGCTGGGGCGGGCCCCGCTCGACAAGCTGACCTTCAGCTGCTTCGGCTCGGCGGACTTCAATCAGGAAGTAGCAGCCACGCGCGCGACCTCGCTGCTGCTGTGTGGTGTGGAAGCCCACATCTGTGTCCTGCAGACCGGCCTCGACGCCCTGGCCAAAGGTTTCCAGGTTCATGTGGTCACGGACGCGACCGGCTCGCGCACCGCTGCGAACGCGATGCTCGGGCACCGACGCCTCGAAAGCGCCGGCGCCATCCTCTCCTGCGCCGAAATGGCGATCTACGAACTGCTCGGAGCGTCAGGGACGGCGGCCTTCAAGGCTTTGTTGCCGCATTTCAAATAGGTTCCCGCGCCGACCCGCGCACCCTCCCGCAAATCTTGAGGCCAACATGACCACGACCACCGCCCTCGATCTCGACGCGTTCTGGATGCCGTTCACCGCCAACCGCCAGTTCAAGCAGACGCCGCGAATGCTGGTCAAGGCCTCGGGCATGCACTACACCGCAGATGACGGGCGGGAGATCCTCGACGGCACCGCCGGTCTGTGGTGCGTGAACGCCGGCCACTGCCGGCCGAAGATCGTCGAGGCGGTGCGGCGTCAGGTCGGAGAACTCGACTACGCGCCGCCGTTCCAGATGGGTCACCCGAAGGCGTTCGAGCTCGCCAACAAAGTCGCCGAGATCCTCCCGCCCTCGCACCGCCACATCTTCTTCGTGAACTCGGGCTCGGAAGGCGTCGACACCGCCCTCAAGATCGCCCTCGCGTACCACCGTGTCAAAGGCGAAGGCGCCCGCCAGCGCCCGCCAGCGCCTGATCGGCCGCGAGCGTGGTTATCACGGCGTCGGCTTCGGCGGAATCTCCGTGGGCGGGATGGTGAACAACCGCAAGACATTCGGCTCGATGTTGACCGGCGTCGATCATCTCCGCCACACCCACGACCTGGCCCGCAACGCCTTCAGCAAGGGCCAGCCCGAGAACGGGGTCGAATTCGCCGAGGATCTCGAGCGCCTCGTTGCCCTGCACGATGCCTCGACCATCGCCGCGGTGATTGTCGAGCCGATGGCCGGATCCACCGGAGTTCTCCTGCCGCCCAAGGGCTACCTCCAGCGGCTGCGAGAGATCTGCGACAAACACGGAATCCTGCTCATCTTCGACGAAGTCATCTCCGGCTTTGGCCGGCTGGGCGCGCCCTTCGCGTTCGACAAGTTCGGCGTCACTCCGGATCTGGTCGTGGTGGCGAAAGGACTCACCAACGGGACCGTACCCATGGGCGCGGTCTTCGCGAGTGACAAGGTTCACGACGCCTTCATGACCGGTCCGGAAGGGGCCATCGAGCTCTTCCACGGTTACACCTACTCTGGACACCCGGTCGCGGCGGCGGCGGGAATCGCCACGATGGAGGTATACCGCGAGGAGAAGCTGTTCGAGCGGGCGAATGAGATGGCGCCCGCGTGGGAGGAAACGATGCACTCTCTCCGAGGCCTTCCCAATGTGATCGACATCCGCAACCTGGGCCTGGTGGCCGGAATCGAGCTTTCCTCCATCCCCGGCAAGGTCGGAGCGCGCGCCTACGACGTCTTCGTCCGCGCCTTCAAGAAGGGGCTCCTCATTCGGACCACCGCGGACATCATCGCCCTCTCGCCCCCCCTCATCATCGAGAAGGCCCACATCGCCGAGATCGCGAACAAACTCTCGGAAGCGATCCGCGAAGCGGCCTGACTCAGAACTCGCAGCCGTAGTCGACGGTCAGGTCGCCCTTCAGGCGTTGAGCCACGCCGCGGCAGCTCAGTCCCACGGCGAGTTTGCCCTGCTCCATCCTGGACAGTTCGCGCCATTTGGCCCGGTGTTCATAGAGGTCGTCCATGAGCCGCGCCTTCTGGTCCGCCGGAACCCGCAGTTCGATGCAGGCGACGTACCGCGTGATGAAGTTGTCGCACTCGGGCACGCCGAAAGGCATAAGAGGCGGCGGTTCGGCTGCCGGGTCGGTGGGCTCGCCTTCGCCCGAGGGCGCCCCGGCGCTCTCCGCGGGATCACCTGGCCCCGAGGAACTCGCCGCCGACGCCGGTAGCGCAGGAGGTGGCGCAGCGGGCGGCGTAGCGCCGCAGGCGATTGACAACCAGGGGAGCACGATGACCACCCACCATCGGCGAAAACGAGTCGGCGTCGAGGCGGACATGCGGGCAGACTATCCGTTTCGAACCGTGGCGAGAAGCGCGTCGAGATATCTGCGATACGGCCGCGTCTTGATGTAGTTCGACATCCGTCGAACCTTCTGGTAGCGAACGCCTCCGGAGAAGTCGGGGGCCTTCGCCCCTTGTGCCGCCTCGAACGCCGGAATCGGTCTCCCCCTTCGGCGCGCGGCGACCACGCGCGCGACCATCTCCGCCAGTCTGTCGATAAGAGGATAGGCGCCCCCGTCCGCGGTGAAGTGGCCGAGGATGAAGAGGTTCTCGAGGCGCTTGTGGAACACGTTGAGGAAGAGGTCCGAAACATCGTCGTCTCGGAGCACCCCGGGAGCCAGGAAGGGCA
>JANNJB010000828.1:0-3952 GCA_031405615.1 Vicinamibacteria bacterium
ACATCACCGCGGGTATCGATCTGGGCCGCCGGATGCGGGGACGGCAGCTCTACGGCTTCACCTGTCCGCTGCTCACCACCGCGGACGGTTCGAAGATGGGCAAGACCGAGAAGGGCGCCATCTGGCTCGCCGCGGATCGCACGTCGCCCTACGCCTTCTACCAGTACTGGATCAACGTGGCCGACGCGGACGTCTCGCGCTGCCTGCGTTTCCTCTCCGAAGTTCCGCGCGAGGAGATCGAGGCGCTCGATGCCGCACGGGGAAGCAATCCCGCCGGCGGTGATTCACAACGCCGTCTTGCCGAGTCGCTCACCGAACTCACCCACGGGGCCGAGGGTCTGGCGAGCGCCCGGCGCGCGAGCGAGATCTTCTTCGGCGCGTCGATTCAGGATCTCGACGATTCACAGCTCGGCGAGATCTTCGCGGACGTGCCGAGCCAGGAGCTGCCGAGGGCGCAACTCGAAGCCGGCCTGCCCATCATCGACGCCGTCGTCGCGTCAGGACTCTCGAAGTCGAAGGGGGAAGTTCGTCGCAAGATCGAAGAAGGCGGCGTGTACGTCAACAACGTCCGAAGTGGCGACGTGAACCGGAAACTCGGGCCGGCAGATCTCGCCAGCAAGTCGATGCTCGTGCTGCGGCTGGGGCGGAAGAACTACGCGTTGCTCCGGTTTCTCTAGCCCGTTGGCCGCAATCCCGCAGCCATTCCAGCTACCCAGGCAATTGGTCACCCACGTCACCCCCGCGAAAGCGGGGGCCTAGCGCGGAACTCCGTTCTCACCTGCGAAACTACGCGGGTACCGCAGGAGTAGAGCGCGTGGGAACGAAGCACGCAATCGCGTTGATTGCGTTTTGGACGGTTCGGGGTTTCGCGGTCGGCTAACGGACCTCCGCGCTAGGCCCCCGCTTGCGCGGGGGTGACGTGCGTGTCCAATTGACAGCGTAGCGGGAATGGTGCGAGGTTCCGCGACCTCACCAGTCCTCGCGGACGGACGGCTTCTGGAGCCGCGTCGCTCGCCGGATGAGATCCGCGAGTTCGTTTGTTTCCGGGGCCTCGGGCAGTTCGTCCGCGAGGGGCTGAAGCGACGACATCGCTTCGTCCTTCACCCAGTAGCTCTTGCGCAGATGTTCCGCGAAGCGGGCCGCCACGTACGCGGTTCGGAACGCGGGGGACGCCTGGCCGAAGTTCCGCGCGATCGCCTCATCCGAGATCTCGCGTGCGTACTCGACACCTTCGCTGCGGGGATCGGTCTTGTAACGGAAACGCGCGGTCCCGATGCGGCCCGAGCCCGGTCCGCCCTTGAGCTTCACCTCGAAGAGCGCGGTGACGCTGTGGCCGGAGTTGATCTCGCCCGCGTCCACCACGTCGTTGCGGAAGTCGCGATCGGCGACGTCGCGCTTCTCGTAACCGAGAAGTCGATAGCGCTCAACCCGCGCGGGATTGAACTCCACCTGGGCCTTCGCGTCGCGCGCCACCACTTCGAGGACGCTCGTCAGCCTCCGCAGGAAGAAGGCGCGGGCCTCGCCGAGATCGTCGATGTAGGCGTACTGTCCGTTGCCTTCGTCGGCGAGGCGCTGGAGCAGCGCGTCGTTGTAGTTGCCCATGCCGAAGCCGAGCGCCATCATGTCGATGCCGCGCTTCGTCTCGTTTCGAATCCGCGCGAGCAGGGCATCGGCTTCGGTCACTCCGGTGTTCGCGACGCCGTCAGTGCACAGCACCACACGATTGGAAGCGCCGCGGACGAACGACTCCATCGCCATGTCGTAGCCAAGGTCGAGGCCCTCCTGGAGATTGGTCGAGCCCTCGGGGTTCAGGCGGTTGATGGCGGCGAGGATCCGTTCACGGTTCCCGACCGACGTCGGAGCGAGCACGCGCCGTCCATTGCTGCCGTAGACCACGATCCCGATGGTGTCGCGCTCGTCGAGTTTGTCGACGAGCATCGCGAGGCTCCGCTTCACGAGGCCGAGACGATTCTCCGCGGCCATCGAACCCGACACATCGATCACGAAAGTCAGGTGGGCGGCCTTCCGCTCGCGGGGATCGACCTCGCGGGCCTTCATCGCCACGCGAACGATGTGGTATCCGGCATGCAGCGGGTTCGGCGCGCCGTCGACGCGGACCGCGAAGGCGGAGTCGGACTCACGCCCTCGGCCGGCGATCACGTTGTTCGGGAAGGCGTTCACGAACTCTTCGACCCTTACTGCCGCCGCGGGCGGAAGTGTGCCGCGATTGATGTAGCTGCGCGTCAGGGTGTACGACGCGGTGTCGACATCGAGGCCGAACGTCGCCTGCGGATCTTCTTCCGTGACGATGAAGGGGTTCGTGCCCTTCGCTTCGAAGAACATGTCGCGAGGGGCTTGAGGGGGCGGTACTGGCTGATCCCGGCGAACATCTCCAACGTAGCCAAGAGCGCGCAGCCGATCCGCTTCGGCCGCGCTCAGGGGCCGGCCCTCGACCTTGGCTTCCGAGGGCACATTGCGGCGAGACGCCGGCGCAGCCGGAGCCATGGCCGCCCTGGATGCCGTTTCAGGTGACATATCGGCAGGCACTTCAACGGGCGCTACGAACTTCACATCGCTCGATGGCTTCTCGCCGGCTCCGCCCGCCACCCCACTCACCGCTCCGCTGACCACGCGTCTCTCATCCCGGAGGTCCGCATCCTTCTCCTTCTTGAGCGGCTGATACTCGTTCGACTCGGCCGCTTGACCAACCAGTTTCCCCTGCTCCGCCTCGACCTGCCGCCTGAACTCGCGCATCGCCTCGGGGGCCACGGGTACGTTCATCGGCACGCGCTCGCGCGCCGCCGCGGGTGTGGTCAGCGACTCGGGCGTCGCCGCTATCGTGGGCTTAGGGAGCATCGGCCCTTCGGGCGCCTGCGGAAGCTGATGCACCGAACTCGTTGCGGTTGCGGGAGCCGGCGCCTCGAGAGGCGTTTCGCTTCCACGTCGCGCCATGAAGAGCGCGAGACCGACTGCGGAAAGACTCGCGGCCATCGCGAGCCATGACATCGAGGACGCCCCACCCTTTCGAGCAGGCGGCGCCGCCGCGCGCCGGGTTGCGGCCAGGCTTTCGATCTTCTGTCGCTGGATCACCGACAGGCGATCCGCGCCGTCCGCCGCCACTCCCGCCTCGGCGGAGACGACCCACGGCGGCGCTTCCTTCAAGAGTCCCAGCACCGACGCCATCTCGTCCCGGTCCGCCCGGCACGAGGCGCAGGTCTCGAGGTGAACGAGCACTTGCTCCTTCACCGACATTTCCGCTTCACCCACGAGCACATCCGTGATGTGAGCCTTCAGATCTTCGCGAACGCAATTCATGAACGCACCCCCAAGGTCGCAGCCGGTCGCAACTCGGTAGCCAAAGTCTTGAGCGCTTCATGCAACATCCAGCCGACGGTGCCTGCGGGCTTTCCGATCGTGTCGGCGATTTCCTTGTACGAGAGACCCTCCTGAACTTTCAGGAAAACAACCTCGCGTTGCTCGGGTGTGAGCTTGGTGTACGCCCGGCCCAGGTCGACTCTTAAAGTCGCGGTGGTTTCGGGCGACGCTTCGTGTCGTTCGTCGAGTCCCTCGTTCAGTCGCATGCGGCGCTTCTCCTTCCTCACGATGTCGAGAGCGAGATTGCGCGAAACCCGGTACAGCCATCCGCCCAGGTTGTCGGGGCGGGGCTTTTCGGTCAGGAACCTGATGAAGGTTTCCTGGACCACATCCTTCGCGAGCTCCGTGTCGAGGAGAACCGCTCGGGCGTGCCGGACAAGAGGCTTTTCGAACCGGTCCATGATCTTCGAGAGTCCCCCTTCGGGGTCTTGATCGAACTCGGCTAGAAGGGCCTCGGTTTCGCTCATCGCGTTATCGAACTTTCATGAGCAAGACGCGGAGAGCCGGGGTTTTCTTTGGGATAGCCTCACGAGCCCCATTCGAACACAGCCGGAGACCGCACTGCCGCTACGGTAAG
>JANNJB010000829.1:0-2863 GCA_031405615.1 Vicinamibacteria bacterium
GCACCCGCAGGACTTCTACGAGGTCATCAAGTACCAGCTCAAGCTGAAGAAGAACCCGGCCAACGTCGACGACATCGATCATCTCGGCAACCGCCGCGTGCGGTCGGTCGGCGAACTGCTCGAGAACCAGTTCCGCCTCGGCCTCGTCCGCATGGAACGCGCCATCAAGGAAAAGATGAGCGTGTACCAGGAGATGGCCACGGCCATGCCGCACGACCTCGTGAACGCCAAGCCCGTGATGGCCGCGGTTCGCGAATTCTTCGGCTCCAGCCAGTTGAGCCAGTTCATGGACCAGACGAACCCTCTCTCCGAGATCACGCACAAGCGGCGTCTCTCGGCCCTTGGGCCCGGTGGTCTTTCCCGCGAGCGCGCGGGTTTCGAAGTCCGCGACGTCCATCCCACCCACTACGGCCGCATCTGCCCGATTGAAACGCCGGAAGGCCCGAACATCGGTCTCATCGCGTCCCTGTCCTGCTACGCGCGCATCAACGAGTTCGGGTTCATCGAGAGCCCGTACCAGAAGGTCCGTCAGGGCCACGTTCTGTACTACTACCAGGTCCTCGATTCCGGCGATTCGCGTTTCAAGGTCGGCGACATCGTCGAACGCGCCGAGATCGAATCCGAGAACGAGACCCTGGTGAAGGCGAAGAAGAAGGGCGCCGAAGTCGAGCCCCATTGCTTCTATCTCTCCGCCTGGGAAGAAGACAAGTACACGATCGCGCAGGCGAACATCAAGGTCGGCAAGAACGGCGCGATCCTCGAAGAGCGCTGTTCGGCCCGTAAGGCCGGCAACTTCATCCTCGCCCGCCGTGAAGATGTCGAGTACGTCGACGTTTCGCCGAAGCAGCTCGTTTCCGTGGCCGCATCGCTCGTTCCCTTCCTCGAGCACGACGACGCGAACCGCGCGCTGATGGGCGCGAACATGCAGCGTCAGGGTGTGCCGCTTCTCCGTTCCGAGGCTCCCTTCGTGGGCACCGGCATGGAGCACGTCACGGTCAAGGATTCGGGCGCCGCGGTTGTCTGCCGTCGCGCCGGGATCATCGACTCCGTCGACTCCCGTCGCATCATCGTCCGCGCCGAGGCCCAGGATGGCCCCGACAAGGGCAAGGAAATCGGCGCCGACATCTACAACCTGACCAAGTTCAAGTGCTCCAACCAGAGCACCTCGATCAACCAGAAGCCGATCGTCAAGGTCGGGGCGCGCGTGGGCAAGGGACAGATCCTCGCCGACGGCCCCTGCACGGAGATGGGCGAACTGGCCCTTGGCCGGAACGTGCTCGTCGCCTTCATGCCCTGGCGAGGGTACAACTTCGAAGACGCGATCCTCGTGTCCGAGAAGCTGGTGCGTGAAGACATGTACACCTCGATCCACATCGAGGAGTTCGAACTCGAAGCCCGCGACACCAAGCTCGGGCCCGAGGACATCACCCGGGATATCCCGAACGTCTCCGAATCGCTGCTCAACAACCTCGACGAAAGCGGCATCATCCGTGTGGGCGCCGCGGTCAAGCCGGGCGACATCCTGGTCGGCAAGGTCACGCCCAAGGGCGAGACCCAGCTCACTCCGGAAGAGAAGCTTCTCCGCGCGATCTTCGGCGAGAAGGCCGGCGACGTGCGCGATGCTTCGCTCTACTGCCCGCCCGGCATCGAGGGCATCATCGTCGACGTCCGTATCTTCTCCCGCAAGGGTGTGGAGAAGGACGAGCGCGCCAAGCAGATCGAAGACGCCGAGATCTACATGATGGAGAAGAATCTCAAGGACGAGATTCGCATCCTTCAAGACGAGCGCGATAAGCGCATCGAAGACGTCCTCCATGGCAAAGAGGTCTCCGCCGACCTTTTGAACGCCAAGGGCGAAAAGGTCATGAAGAAGGGCGAGACGCTCACCCGCGACGCTCTCCGCCGCCTCCGCCACTCGGAGATCCTCAAGCTCCGGGTCAAGGACACAGGGAACCAGGACTCCCGTGAGCGCATCGAGGAGATCATCGACAAAACCGAGCGTCAGATCGAGGTCCTCAAGGCTTTGTTCGCCGAGAAGGAAAATCGCCTGAAGCGCGGCGACGAGCTTCCTCCCGGCGTCATCAAGATGGTCGACGTCTTCATCGCCATGAAGCGCAAGCTGTCGGTCGGCGACAAGATGGCCGGACGTCACGGCAACAAGGGCGTCATCGCGCGGGTCATGGCCGAAGAGGACATGCCGTACCTCGCCGATGGCTCTCCTGTGGAGATCGTCCTCAACCCGCTCGGCGTGCCGTCGCGCATGAACGTCGGACAGATCCTCGAGACTCATCTGGGCTGGGCCGGCAAAGCGCTTGGAATCCACTTCGCGACCCCCGTCTTCGACGGCGCCACCGAAGAGGAGATCTTCGACTACGTCGAGAAGGCGAACGTCAAGGAACGTCAGATCAACCCGCTGCGCCCGAACATCATCACCAAGGGCAAGACGACGGTGTGGGACGGCATCACCGGCGAACCCTTCGAGAACCCGGTCACGGTCGGCTACATCTACATGTTGAAGCTGTCCCACCTGGTCGACGACAAGATCCACGCTCGTTCCATCGGACCGTACTCCCTCATCACCCAGCAGCCGCTGGGCGGCAAGGCGCAGTTCGGCGGACAGCGGCTCGGAGAAATGGAAGTGTGGGCGCTCGAGGCGTATGGCGCGGCGAACATCCTCCAGGAACTCCTCACCGCCAAGTCCGACGACGTCTACGGACGCACCAAGATCTACGAGTCGATCGTCAAGGGCGAGAACTACTACGCCCCCGGCGTTCCCGAGTCGTTCAACGTCCTGATCCGCGAGTTGCGGAGCCTCGGCCTCGATGTCGAGCTCATCAAGTCTCGCGTGACCGCCTGATCGCAG
>JANNJB010000830.1:0-2028 GCA_031405615.1 Vicinamibacteria bacterium
TCCCTGACCGGCATCCTTGTGCTCCTCGCCGGGGCTTTCGCGGGAGCGGGCCTCGCGGCCTGCCGGAACCTCAGTTCCCTTGGCCTCGTCGCCGCCCTGCTCACCATCACGTTCGCTCCAAGCGAAGGCGATCTTGGTGGAACCATCATGGCCGGGGTCTACAGCGCGTTCGTGCAGGTTTCGATCCTCGTGGTCGCGCTGATGGCGGTCTGGCTCGCCGCCGCCCGTCTCGATGACGACGAAGTGAAGCCTCACGAGTTCTTCACCTTGATGCTTTTCTCGGTGGTGGGAATGCTCGGACTCGCCACCGCCGCCGAGGCGATCTCCCTTTTCGTCGCCCTCGAGATCATGTCCGTGGCCCTGTACGCGATGTGCGCGATGCCGCGCACCGGCCCCGAGCGTCAGGAAGCGGGCATCAAGTACTTCATCACTGGTTCGTTCTCGTCCGCGTTCCTGCTCTTCGGTATCGCCCTTCTCTACGGGGCCTCGGGCAGCACCACGCTCAGCGTGATGGCGCGGGGGATCTCCGAGGGAAGCCTGCTGGCGCTGATGGGCGCGGCCTTCTTCTTCGTGGGCTTCCTGTTCAAAGTGGGCGCGGCGCCTTTCCACATGTGGTCGCCCGACGTCTACCAGGGCGCCATCACTTCGGTCACCGCGTTCATGGCCGCCGGGGTGAAGATCGCGGCGTTCGGCGCTCTCGGGCGCGTGGTGGCGGTGGCGATCGGGGATCTCAGCGGCTCGTGGGCTCCCGCGGTGGCGCTTGTCGCCGCCTTCACCATGGTGGTGGGAAACCTCGGGGCGCTGGCTCAGACGGACTTGAAGCGGCTTCTCGCCTACTCCTCGGTCGCGCACGCGGGTTACATGATCGCGGGCATCGTGGGCATGGACACGCCCAGTCTGCAGGACCGCGCCCAGGCCCTCGAGTCGCTCCTCTTCTACGTAGCGACTTATGCCATCACGAACCTCGGCGCTTTCGGCATCCTGATCGCCATCCGGCGCAATGGCGAAGAGCCGACTCTGACTACCGACCTCCGCGGCCTCGCCAGCCGGAACCCGATCCTCGCGGCCATGCTCACGCTGCTCCTGATCTCGCTCACCGGTATCCCGGTTTCGGTTGGTTTCGTGGGCAAGTTCCACCTGTTCAAGGCCGCGGTGGCGGCGGACTATTCAGGACTCGCCGCGGTGGGCGTCCTCATGAGCGTGGTTTCCGCCTTCTACTATCTCCGGCTCGTGGTCCTGATGTACATGGAAGAAGCCGAAGAGGGAACCGAGTTCCGAACCGAGGCGGGCTTTGTTCCCTCGATCGTTGCGCTCGCGGCTGCCCTGACCTTCGGCCTGGGCCTTTTCCCGGCTCCGTTGCTCGCCCTGGCCCGGGCTGCTGCTGCCTCGCTGTTCTAGAGCGCGCCCGGCCCATGATGCTGCGTGTCCGCGTTACGCGGGCTCGCGAGGACGGTGTTTAGATCTTCCGTCCCGGGCCGCCCGGCTCTCGTCCAAAGGCCAGAGAAATGAAGAGGATCCACGTCGATCGCTTACAATTCTCGCCACAACCGACCACCCAAATCACCGTGTTTGAACGATATACAGAGCGCGCCCGCCGGGTGATCTTCTTCGCCCGCTACGAGGCTTCCCAACTCGGCGCCCATTCCATCCAGACGGAGCACGTCCTCCTGGGACTGATCCGTGAGGGGAAGGGGCTGACCCAGCGTCTCTTGAACCGCGGCAGCGTGCGCATGGAGGAAGTGCGGCGTCAGGTGGAGGGCCGCTGCCGGTACGGCGACCAGGTCTCGACCACGGTCGAGATGCCGCTTTCGCCCGAGGTCAAACGCGTGCTGGCCCTCGCGCAGGACGAGGCCGAGCAACTCGGCCACTCGTACACCGGCACCGAGCACCTTCTCCTCGGGCCGACGCTATCGCCGTGCTGACCAGCGTGACCAGGGCCAACGCGCCGCAGATGCCGTCGACGGCCGCTCTACGACACGGCTTCTACGCGGATCTGGCGGGGCTCACGACGGTCGCTGACTGGCTAGG
>JANNJB010000831.1:0-3633 GCA_031405615.1 Vicinamibacteria bacterium
GCAACCGCGTTTCGGGAAACCGTAGGGGCATGCGGCGCATGCCCCGAAATCCCCGCGGCGAGGTTTGGGGGTACGCGGTTCGGGTTTTGGGGTGCGTGGTTTCGGGGCACGCCCCGACGTGCCCCTACGCAGGCGCCATCACGAAATGTCGGATCCTTGCGAGGTCGCGGCTCAATTCGGCGCGGAAGTCGGGATGCGCGATGGAGATCAGGGCTTCGCCGCGCTGGCGGAGCGCCATGCCGCGAAGGTTGACCGCGCCGTATTCGGTCACGATCCATTGGACGTGGCCGCGAGTGGTGACGACGCCCGCGCCCGCGGTCAGTTCGGCGGTGATGCGCGAGAGTTTCCCGCCCTTCGCGGTCGAGCGAAGCGCGAGAATGGGTTTGCCCCCCTTCGACAACGCGGCGCCGCGCATGAAGTCCATCTGGCCGCCGATGCCTGAATAGATGCGGTGTCCGAGCGAATCCGCGCAGACCTGCCCGGAAAGATCCACCTGCAACGCGGAGTTGATGGCAATGGTGTTGTCGTTGCGCCGGATCACCGAGGTGTCGTTGGTCCGGTCGCTCGGGTGGAACTCGACGAGCGCGTTGTCATCGACGAAGTCGAAGAGTTTCTTGGTGCCCGATACGAAGCTCGTCACGATGCGCCCCGGCTTCACCCGCTTCAGTCGATTGGTGACCGCACCACTCGCCACCAGGTCGACGAGGCCGTCCGAGAACATCTCCGTGTGGATGCCGAGGTCGTGTTTGTTGTGCAGTCGCGCGAGCACGGCGTCGGGTATCGCGCCGATGCCCATCTGAAGGGTGGCGCCGTCGTTCACGAGGCCCGCCACGATCTCGCCGATCCGCGCTTCGACTTCACCGATCGGATCGGGGGTGTGGGGCACGAGAGGCCGGTTGGTGTGGATCAGGGCGGTGATGCGGGAGAGCGGCACCGCGGTGTAGCCGTGAGTGCGCGGCATCTGCTCGTTCACTTCGGCGATGACGATGCGGGCGGTGTCGACCGCGGCGCGGGTGGCGTCACACGAGGTCCCGAGCGTGCACAGTCCGTGGCGGTCCGGAGGCGAAACCTGGATGAGGGCCACGTCGAGCGGGACCACGCCATCGGTGAAGAGGCCCGGAATGTCCGACAGGAAGACGGGCACGAAGTCCCCATGGCCGTTCTCGATCAGCCCGCGGACGTTCGGGCCCGCGAAGAAGGAGACGGAATGGAAACGGTCGGCGTTCTCGGGGCGGGCGAAGGGAGCATCGCCGCCGACGTGAAGATGGTAGAGCGTCACGTCGTTCAGGTCCTGACGCGCGACCATCGCCTCGAGGAGAGGCTGTGGAGACGCGCACGCCCCGTGAATGAACGCCCTCATCCCATTTCCGATCGCGCGCACCGCGTCATCGGCCGAAACCACCCGGCTCTTCCAGTCGTTGCTCATAACGACCCGATTTTAGGGAGGAGAGGGGGCCCTGGTCAGCCGATGCGATTGCATCATTTATTAACCATGCGTACCAGCGCCGGGCCTGCCTCGGTGGCGAAGAAGCTCGCGGTCGGGTGGTCGTGCCGCTTCCGGTACTCGCGTTCCCAATCCGCCCGAAACGCCTCCGCGCCCGACCGCGAGACGAGCGCCCAGACGCTGCCCCCAAAGCCGGCCCCGAAAGCCGACGCCGCATGCGCCCCTTGGGATCTCGCCAGTCGCGCGAGGTCTTGGGTCTCGGGGATCTGGTTCCCAAGGAGGGTCTCGGCGCCGCGTTGAGAGCGATCGACGGCCCGGCCGAAAGCGGAAAGGTCTCCCGACCTGAGAGCGTCGAAGGCGGCGGGGATCAGGACCAGGCTCTCGTCGACGAACTGATCCAGACGCGCCTCGAGATCGGCGCGCGGGGCCACGCTCGGGGTCGACGCCGCAAGGGCACGGCGAAGTCGCGGATATGCATCGGGCGAAGAGGTCACGGCTTCGAAGAGCGTGGCGTCGGCGCGGTCGGTGGTCTCACGCCAGACCTCGAGCAACGTAGCCGAAAGCGCCGCGGCGCGGTTGTAGGAGTCCCTGGCTCCCCCGGTCTTCTGCGCGGCCACGCCGCTCATCGCGATGACGAAGATCAGGTCTTCGGGCAAAGCGGCCGAGCCCTCGAGCCGCGCCGGCGCGTAGCCGAACTGCCGGATATGACCCGGCTCGCTCGCGAGGATCGCGGTGTGATCCTGACTGCCGCCTGCGGTTCCCACCCCCGCCTCGCCGCGGAAGCCACGAAAAGGACGTCCGCTTTCGACGCTGCCCAGGTACGCCGCGACATCGAGGACATCGGGCAGGCTGCGTTGGAAATCGTCGCGCGCGTCGAGGTTGTTCGCGAGGCGCAGCGCCTCGAACGTGGCGACAAGCAGGGCGCTCGAACTGCTGAGACCGGACGAGGGGGGCAGATCGCTCACGAACGCGATATCGGCGCCGCCCAGAGGAGGCTCGAAATCACGGGCGAGGCGTCTCACCACGGCGCCTGGATAGATGGCCCAGTGCGGTGTGGCCAGAGGGACCGCGGCCGCATCGAGAGTCAGGCTGACCTCGTCGGCGCGTCCGAGATCGGTGAGGCGGACAACCGCGTCGGATCTCGGCGCGCTGACCACGCAGAAACCTCGCTCCACCGCGGCAAGAAGGCTCCGCCCGCCCGCGTAGTCGGTGTGTTTTCCGAGGACCTCGATGCGACCGGGCACATGAACCCGGTGCGCAGGTGCTATGCCTCGCCCCCGAAGGGCCTCCTCCGCGCGGGCGAACATCGCGGAGCGGGATCGAGCGGCGTTCTCGCTCATCCCGGCCGCGATCAGTTCGTCCGCGACCGCAGTCACAGGTCCACGACCACGCCGCGCAGAGCGTCAAGAACCGATGGGATGTCGCCGCGCCGCGACAGATCGAGCACGCCCTCGTCGCTCGTGAGCGTGTCGAAACGACGGCCGCGAGCGATCAGGGTGGTGACGGCGTCCGTGAGCTCGAGTTCCCCGCGGGCTGACGGACGAACGCTGCGGCACGCGTCGAAGATCGCCGGGCCGAAACGCCAGCAGTTCATGCTCACCCGACGGGATGCCCCCATGGCCCCCATGGCCGCCTCACCTGGTTTCTCGATCAGGGCGGCCAGACCTCCGTCCGCGTCGACTTTCGCAAGGGCGAAGGCCGCGATCCTCGAAGGTTCGATATTCGACCGGGCCGCGAGACCTTCCGGCGTGAAGAGCACCGTCCCCGGACGTCCCAGGCGCACCAGCGCGCGCAGCGCGGTCACTGGGTAGTAGTTGTCGCTGTTGATCATCAGGAATTCCTGATCGCCCGCGAAGGCCTCGGCGGAGAGGACTGCGTCGGCAGTACCGCGGGGTTTCTCCTGGATCGCGAACGTGATGCTCAACCTTCGGGGCGGCGCGACCTTGGAGTAGCGATCGCGGAGCGCATCGTGTTCGGGACCGATGACGAGGCAGATCTGCGAACACCCGGCGTCCGCGAGACCGGAAAGGACGTAGTCGAGAAAGGGCCGGCCTTCGATCGGAACCAGCGCCTTGACCCCGGTGCGAGCCGCGGCCGCCTGGTCGGGCCGTAGGGCGGGGGTCGCGTCCTCCGCCCTCATCCGGGTGCCGAGACCGCGGGCGAGAATGACCGCCCTCAATGGCGGTTCC
>JANNJB010000832.1:0-2679 GCA_031405615.1 Vicinamibacteria bacterium
GGTGAGCGGCGTGCTGGTGGCGAAAAAAGTCGCCCTGGACGATGAAAAAGATCCGCTGAAGCAGATCCGCGCTGCTCTTTTAACCGCGCCCCTCGATCCCGGCGTCCGCGATCATGCCCTCGCGCTCTTCACGCTCCTCGCGGAGGCCGAAGCCCAGGTCCACGGCGCCACCCCCGATACGGTGAGCTTTCACGAACTGGGGGAGTGGGACTCGATCGCCGACATTGTGGCCGCGGCCGCGATCATCCACGCGCTGCGCCTCGCCACCTGGTCTCTCTCGCCTCTTCCTCTGGGTTCGGGGTTCGTGAAGTCCGCTCACGGCCGCCTTCCCGTCCCCGCCCCTGCGACCACCCTGCTGCTCCGCGGTCTGCGCGTGTTCGACGACGGCATCGGCGGTGAACGCGTGACCCCCACCGGCGCGGCGATCGCGCGGTATGTGTCCTCTCTTCCCGGCACGGCGCCCCGCGAACGCACGATGCTTGGAACCGGACTTGGCTTCGGCACGCGCGTCCTGCCCGGCACGTCGAACTGTGTGCGCGCTCTTGTCTTCGATACCGCCGAGGCGGAACCAGATTCGCACGGCGACTCCGTCATCTCCATCGAGTTCGAGATCGACGACCAGACGCCTGAGGACCTCGCGATCGGTCTCGACCACGTTCGCGCGCATCCGCACGTGCTGGATGTCGTGCAGACGCCGGTCTTTGGCAAGAAGGGCCGCGTGGCGATTTCCGTGCGCGTGTTGTGCCGGTCCGTCGCCGTGGACGAAGTGTCGGCGCTGTGCTTCGAAGAGACGACCACTCTCGGCCTGCGGCTTCTCGATGTCCGGCGCCATACCCTGGCGCGAACCGCGAGCCAGGTGGGAATAGGCGCGCGCACGCTATCCATGAAACACGCGGAGCGTGGCCCCGATGTCACCACGAAGGTGGAAGCCGAGAGTCTGCGCGACGTGCGCGGGCACGCGGAACGGCAGCGACTGCGCCGCGCCGCCGACCCGGATCGTTCCCGCACGTGATCGACCGGAGCCCTCGTTTACACTCGACCGCCATGGATGGCGGATTGCGGCGCGAACCGTTGCCGGTCTTTCAAGGGGCCGGGCTCGCTCGCGATCTCGACGACGCGATGGCCCGCCTGAGCGCGGCGCTAGAGGCCCACGGCGACGTGGTGGTGGCGGTTTCGGGCGGCGTCGACAGCCTGACTCTCGCTGCCTTCGCGATTGAAACTCTCGCCGCTCACGCGACTCTCGTGCATGCCGTGTCGCCCGCGGTTCCCGGCGCGGCCACCACGCGAGTGAAAAGGTTTGCGGACGAGCGCGGCGCCACCCTCGTATTGCTCGACGCGGGCGAGTTCGCGGACGAGGCCTACCGCGCGAACCCGTCCAATCGCTGCTACTTCTGCAAGAGTCACCTCTACGACGCGATCCGCGCGCGATTCCAGACGACGATCGTGTCCGGCGCGAACATCGATGACCTCGGCGACTACCGCCCCGGGCTTCTGGCCGCGCGGGAGCGCGATGTCCATCATCCCTTCGTCGAGGCGGGCCTCACCAAGGCGAGGGTGCGCGAGCTGGCGCGCCATCTGGGTCTTGGAGAAATCGCCGAACTGCCATCGGCGCCCTGCCTCTCGAGCCGCGTCGAAACCGGCATTCGGATCGAAGCTCCGGCCCTCGCTCTCATCGACGCGATCGAGGTGGAGATTCGCGAGGCCCTTCGTCCCAAAACCGTCCGTTGCCGCGTTCGCCACCGGGGCGTGGTGGTCGAGATGGATGAAGCCACGCTGGTGTCCCTGGGCGAAGAAGACCGCAAGGTCTGGACGGAGCGCATCGGGGCTCGTGCCAGGGCCGCCGGCCTTCGTGGCGACGTGGACTTCGAGGTGTACCGCCAGGGAAGCGCTTTCCTGCGCCCGACATCGTGACCGGTCCTGAGTTCGACCTCGACCTCCTGCGGGCCGAGCGCATGGGCCTCGACGAGGCTCTCTTCTGCGCGGGCAAGACCCCGGGCCAGATCGGCAGAATCGTGGAGACGGTGGTCGGCGCGGGTCGAAGGATGTTGCTGACGCGCCTCGACGAAGCGCGACATGCATCCCTCGACGAAAGCGTCCGTGGGCTCCTCGACTACGACCCGCTGTCCGCGACCGCTCGGGTGGGCGCGGCACGGCCTCCAGGGGACACGGCTCGGGTGGCCATCGTCTGCGCGGGGACCTCCGATCTCCGGGTGGCGCGGGAAGCCGCGCGCACGCTCGAGTACTACGGCGAGGGTGTCACGGAGTTCAACGATGTGGGTGTTGCCGGACTCCATCGTTTGCTCTCTCGCATCGACGCCATCCGCGCGCATGAAGTGGTGATCGCGGTCGCGGGGATGGACGCCGCCCTCGTCAGCGTGGTGGGGGGCCTCGTGCGCGCCCCTGTGATCGCGGTGCCGACCTCGGTTGGTTACGGTGCTACCCGAGGAGGCGAAACCGCGCTCGCCGCCTCCCTCGCCAGCTGCGCCGCCGGAGTGGTCGTGGTGAATATCGACAACGGTTTTGGAGCCGCCTGCGCGGCGATGCGCATTTTGATGCGTCGCGATCGGTAACGTCGCGGCTGGAGGCGGGAGTTCGCGCTAGGCCCCCGCTTTCGCGGGGGTGACGTGGGTGTCCAATTGGCTTGGTAGGAGAGCGGTTTCCCCACCCAAGTTGTTTGAC
>JANNJB010000833.1:0-4468 GCA_031405615.1 Vicinamibacteria bacterium
CCATGCGCTGGCTCGATCCGGTGACTCCGGTGAACAAGGGCGTGTCGCCCCTTTCGGGCACCCTCAACGAGGCCTTTGTGACCTTCGACCTCGACAACGATTCGGGGAAGGGCAACGAGATCGACTTCGACCTCTCCTTGCGAGGCATCGGCGGCCCCGGGGTGCCCTACCGTTCGATGAGCCAGGCCTACCCCGCCCTGCGCGGCAATCCGAAATTCGACGGCTGCTTCCAGTGGGGCAACTGGCGGCAGATCGACCAGCTGTTCTTCATGCCTCACGACAAGAGTTACGACGCGTTCTTCGGCGCGGGCTTTAAGACCCAGTACCTCGTTTACGACGAAGACGATGACGACCACCGGTGGGAGCGCGTCGAGATGTACTACCCCATGCACGGCTTCGGCGGTCCCGAGGAGATCGATCTCTGGACCACCAAGCGCTGGCGCAACGGCAACTACGCCCGGCTCGAGATGGCGGACGAGGGAGAAAAGCCGGGGCTCAGCGGACACCCCCAGGCCGATTTCTCCCGGGAACCGTCCATCGGCTCCCAAGGTGGAGGAGGTCGTCCGCTAGCGCGAAGCCTCCCCTTGGGGGAGCGCGAAGCCTGGCCTTGGGCCACGACGACAAGGACGGCAACGGCTTTCTCGACAGCATCGCCTTCGACTATGACGGCGACCGGACGTTCGACCTGACCGTCTCGTTGCTCGACTACGCGACACCCGAAGGTCCGCACCCCGATGTTATGCCGCTCGTGGACACGCGGCGCGAGGGCTGGGCCGGGCTCCATGCCGCGTTCAGCCGCGTCGCCCGCTCCTCGTGGCTCGAGGCGCTCGACGTCTACAACGCGGCCTGGCGGCGCGGCCTCACGACTCCCGAGATCGACGCCCTCGCCGTGCCGTCGTCGCTGGGCGAGAGGCACGCCAACGGTTACTGGGTCAAGGAGGGCGTCTTCCGCCAGATCAGAAAGCGGCTCGCCGAAGCACGCGCCGCCGACGCGGGCCAGACGACGCGGCTCAACGGCCTCGAGCGTGACCTGACGCGGCTCTACTACACCGGCCGCTTCCCGGAGTATGTCGCGCGTATCGCCGACGTGCCTGCGCAGTAACAACGAGGCGCTCAAGGGGCGCTGAACCGGCGCGTCGATCCTGGCCCGGGGGCGAGGCCTATCTGCCGCTCACAAAGACAATGTAGTGATTCGCGGTGACGGGGGCGCCGTCGGTGTTCGAGCCGAAGGTCAGGCTTCCGCCTTCGCCCATCGCACGCTCGAACAGCCTCATCGCCACCCCGTCGGCGGTCAGGGTGCGAGCGGTGGGCGTGAACTGCTTCGTGAGCCACGCGGGGAGAGGGGCTCGGTCGTCGTGGGCGATTGCGACCACCGTGCCCGGCGCCACGGCGATTTCGATGAGGTCCACTGCGCTGTAACGCTGATCGTCGGCGGCGATCTGAACCCAGTCGGCTCCGATGAGGTCGGCAGGCAAAGCGGTGAACGTGGCGTCTCGGTCCACGTAAATCTTCCGGCCGTTCTGAGCGTCCGATTCGACATGGACAATCGGACTGCTCGGCCCGGTGTAGTTGAAAGTCCTGATGAACTTGCTCTGGAGGCCGGCGGAACTCGTGGCAAAGGCGGGTCTGGGGGTGGAAGCGAATGCGGCGGCGAACGAACGCGAAGGCGCCATCTTTGGGAGGGCCACGGCCGGGAACGCCGGGGCGGCTGCGGCATGGCCGCCCGTCACGTCAAAAGGCGTGGAGTTGAGGCTCAGAGTCGCGGGGCTCAGCCCTTCGCTCTTCGCGCGAAGAGTGATTCGGCCCGGGGTGCGGGTGGCGCGGACCGCGACCCGGTTGATCCCGGCCTCGAGGTCGAGGAAAGTGCCATTAACTGAGCCGATCCTGCCGCTGTTGTAACCACCACGCCAGACCGCGGGGCCCTCGGTCTCGAAATCGGCCCGCGTCTGGGTGGTTGGATGGCGGTTGCCCTGGGCGTCAACCACCTCGACATCGAAGAGCGCGATGTCAGAGCCGTCGGCGCGCAGGCCTCCGGGCGCCGTGATCGCCGTCAGTTTGAGTGCAATCGGCGGGCCGGCGGTGCGTTTGATTTGCGTCGCCACCACCTTACCCGCGGTCGTGGCCACCGCCTTGATCTCCCCGGGAGCGTAGGTGACATCGTTGAAGGTGAAGAGGTGCTTGTCGGAGACCGCGCCGAGGCCAAGCGATTGGCCGTTGACGAACAGCTCGACCGACTCGGCGTTCGAGGCCACGTACACATTCTTCCGGGTACCCGAGGGATAGGTCCAATGACCTATCACGTGAACTTGCGGCTCGTCGCGCCACATGGCCGCGCACACCCAGTAGGCTTCCTTGGGCAGGCGCGCCGCATCGACTTCGCCGCTGGTCCGGGCCACCTCAACCGCGACCCGGCCGCCGCTGGTGGAATCGCTGAAGATCCAGTTGGCCCCGCCGCTGTGCCCGGGCGATCCGAGTTTCTTCACATACTGGTTCACCTGGTTAGCGGCGAATTGCTCGGAGGTGAGCTGGTAGGTCTGTCCCTTGGCCTCGGGGTAGCCGAAGTTAGGGGGGGAGGCGTTGTCCCAGACGCGTCTTGGGGCTTCCTCCCGGTCATACTCGCCCTCGATCACGGGAAGTCTCACGATCTCGCGGCCTCCCTCGGTGCCGATGCCGATGTCCATGAACTCGGCGGTGATCTGGTCGGCCCGGCGATGGGTGTAAGCGCGACCGCCGCGAGGATCGTAGCGGTCCATGAGGCCCCTCAGTTCCTTCGCGTGTTCGCGCGAGATCTTCTGGTTGCCGCCTTCCCAGGCGAGGATGGAGGGGTGGTTGCGGAAGTAGATGATCGTGTCGCGGAAGGCGGTGGCTCGCAGTTGCCACGCGGCGCGGAGAGTGTCGGCTTCGCCGTCGACCCCAGGCTGGTCCACGATCAGGCCGAGGCGGTCGGCCGCGGCGATCTGCGCCGGACCACCGGCGGTGTGACCCCAGCGGACGAAGTTGCCCCCGGCCTGGCGCATCAGTTCCAGGGTGTGAAACTGAAGCCAGTCGGGAAGGGCGGCCCCGAGGCCGGGCCACTCGTTGGTGGATTTCTGGCCCCAGCCGCGGAGCTTGAGGTGCTCCCCGTTAATCAAGAAGCCCCGCGCGGCATCGAAGCGGGCCGCGCGTATGCCAAGGGGAATTTCGCTTGTGTCCACGGTCTCGACGCCGACCCGCAGGGTGCAGACCACGCGGTACAGATGCGGGTACGCGGGCTCCCAGAGCCGGGGCTTGAGCAGGGACGCCGTGAGCTTGAACTCAGTTTGCTCACCCGCGGCGATCCGCCTTGTCTCCCTGAGTGTGAGCACTGACTTTCCTGACGCATCGCTGATGTTGACAAGCGCCTCCACGGTTTGGGCGGTCGCGCGGCCGTTGCGGGCCGGGATCTCCACCGTCACCTGCGCCTTTTCGCTCGTGATGGAGTGCGCGTACGCATACGGTCCGACGGTCTCCAGGAACGAGTACAACGGGAGAGAGATGTGGAGCGGGTCAGTAACAATGAGCCGGACGTTGCGGTACAGGCCGCCGTGGGCGGGATGCCAGTGCGGGTTGTTCCAGGGAATCTGGTCGGCCTGAAGATCCTCGAGCTTTTCAGGAATTCCCTGGTTGATCTCCGCGTGCAGTTTCGCGAGATTGGGATTTGCGGCGGAACTGAGAGTAGGGGCCGAGGAACCCGTGGCGTTCACGCGCTCGATCTCGGCGGCGGTCACGGGGTCCAGGGGATCGCGCATGAATCGGTTGTCGGTCATCACCGCGAGGACGTTGGACGCGCCTACGTTCAGGTGCGGCGTGAGATCGAAGCCGAAGGGCGTGAAACCGGTTTTGGCCACGCCGAGCCGCGTGCCGTTGAGATAGACCTCGCCGATCTGCCGGGCCGCCTCGAATTCAATGAAGACTTTCTTTCCCTTCCACGCGGCGGGTGCGGTGAAGGTCTTGCGATACCAGGCACGGCCGGACCATTGAATCTGCTCGCCGCGATGGCCGGGAGTCGACCAGTTGTCGAAGGTGTCGATATCGTTATAGGTGTGCGGCGTGGAGACGACGGCCCAGCCGCGATCGTCGAACCCCGGGGTCTCCGCGCCTTTGGGGTCGTCTTTCAGGAAGCGCCAGTCGGGATTGAAATTGAGAGTGAGGCGCTCGGCGGCGGAGACGGACGCGGCGCAGGTCGCAAGGACGATGAGGGCGAGGCGCGCGGAAAGGAGGCGGGTCATTGGTAGAGCATACGGTTGAGCCGCCACGAGAACATGGTTCAGGTCGAGCGCGGCCACGGCGGGACCAGCACTGGCTAGCGAGCAACCGGACCGCGCCGCTCACGCCGCCAAAGCGCGGTCAAGTCCCGAGCGCCGTGACCGGTCCTTGCTGGGCGATCGCGCTTGTTTCACCTGCGCTCCCCAGCTTGATCTTGAGCGTCTACCGCGACACCTCGAACCGC
>JANNJB010000834.1:0-2329 GCA_031405615.1 Vicinamibacteria bacterium
GAGGGCGTAGCCTGGCCTCGGGCCATGGGGGGCTGAGCACTTTGCGGCCCCCCAACTCAGAATCAGTGAGCGGGCTTCGCTCCGCGCGCTTTGTTCACGCCGGTGACGAGAGCCAGCGACAAGGCCCCCGCGATCACGCCAACCAGGCCATTCGCGAGGGTGGGGCCAAGCGTTCCGACCATGCCGCCCGCGTGCTCCAGACCTTCGACCCAGTGGTGGAGTGGCGGAATTCCATGCACCAGGATCCCGCCGCCGACGAGAAACATCGCAGCCGTTCCGGCCACGGAGAGAAAACGCATGAGGAATGGCGCCGCTTTGAGGATCGCAGCACCCGCGCCCTTCGCGAGTTTTCCTTCCTTCTGCCCGAGGTGGACACCGAGGTCGTCGAGCTTCACGATGGCGGCGACGAAACCATAGACGCCCACGGTCATGACCACGGCGATGAGCGAGAGGACGGAGACCTGGGTCATGAACGGCTGCGTGGCGACGGTGCCGAGAGTGATGGCGATGATCTCCGCGGACAGGATGAAGTCGGTGCGAATAGCACCCTTGATCTTGTCCTTCTCGAAGGCGACCATGGCGACCATGTCGACGTTGGTATCGACCAGCGCCTCGGCCAGCTTTTCGTGGTCTGCCTTTTCCTCTTCCTTGCTGTGGAGGAACTTGTGAGCCAGCTTCTCGAAGCCCTCAAAACAAAGGAAGGCGCCGCCAAACATCAGCAGCGGGGTCACCGCCCAGGGGGCGAAGGCGCTGATCGCCAGGGCAGCGGGCACGAGGATGGCTTTGTTGATGGCCGAGCCCTTGGCCACCGCCAGCACCACCGGCAGCTCGCGGTCGGAAGCAACGCCCGTCACCTGCTGCGCATTGAGCGCCAGGTCGTCGCCAAGGACGCCGGCTGTCTTCTTGGTCGCGATCTTGGTGAGGACAGCGACGTCGTCCAACGCGGCTACGCTCTTGTTCGCGGCTACCTTGGTGAGGATGGCGACGTCGTCCAGGATGGTGGCGATGTCGTCGATCAATGCGAGCAGGCTGCTCCCGGCCATGTTTCGTTCCTCTCCTTTAGAAGGGGCCGCGACCTCCTGAAAGGGCGACCCTGCGTGTGGGGGCGAGGCTATATCAGTCGGCGGGCCGAAAACGCGATCAGCGGACCCCAGGAGCCCGTGGTGAAACTCGGCCGGCATTCGGCGAACGCTGCATCCCGGCTGCCTGCGGCGCTCGTCGCCCGAATATTCCCGATATTCGGGCCTCCTCGGCGCCTTGCCATCCGGGCGCATCGCTCGCCTCGATGCAGCGGCGGAGTTTCACCACGGACTCCTCGCGCGTCCGAGGGCGGCGACCGCGCCGGTGTTCAGATGTCGCACCGGCCCATGGCCTCGGCCCGGCGAGTAACTTTCCTCGATCGCCGCGGTGAGGTAGGCCTTGGCCCCCCGCACTGCGGTCGCGAGGTCATCACCCCACGCCAGGCGCGCCGTGATCGCGGCCGAGTACGTGCAACCGGTGCCGTGCGTATTCTTCGTGTCGATCCGGGCGGTGGGGAGTTCGTGCAGGGTCGTCCCATCCCACAAAACGTCGGTGGGGTCGCCTCGGAGATGCCCCCCCTTGACCAGCACCGCGCGGGCGCCCAGGCGGCGCAGGTCGAGAGCCGCGTCCTTCATTTCAGCGACCGAGGTGATCGGCCGGCGGAGCAGGGCCGCGGCCTCGGGAAGGTTCGGCGTGATCAGGGCGGCCAGGGGGAAAAGTCGCTCGACGTAGGCGACCTCGGCTGCGGCATCGAGGAGGCGGTCGCCGCTCTTCGCGACCATCACCGGATCGACCACGAGATTCCCCAGCCCGCGCTCCGTGATCACGCGGGCGACTTCTTCGATGATCGCGCGGTTGGCGAGCATCCCGGTCTTGAGCGCCGCAATCTCCATGTCGTCCGCCACCGCTTCGATTTGCGCGCGCACCATGGCCGGCTCGAGCGCCTGCCAACTCGTGACCGCGACCGTGTTCTGCGCGGTGATGGCGGTGATCGCGGTCGTGCCATGAACACCGTGCGCGGCGAAGGTCAGAAGATCGGCCTGGATCCCGGCGCCGCCGCTCGAGTCCGACCCCGCGATCGAGAGCGCTATCTTCATCTCAAGGCGGCGAGCGTTTCGAAGTTCCGGAGCATCCGCAGGGTCAGGCCCCAGATGGTGAGGCCGGAGATCTCGATCGCCGGGAAACGCAGGGTCTGACCCAGATGCTGCATCGTGACCGATGCCGCGCGTGCTGAATCAAACAGGTCGGATAGGGGGATCCAGCGCGTGGCTGCGACTTCTTCGGAGAGCACCAGCTCGTCGGGCGCGTG
>JANNJB010000835.1:0-2625 GCA_031405615.1 Vicinamibacteria bacterium
CACGCTGCGCGTGCCCTGAAACCAGACATTCGCCGCCGTTTCGGGGCACGCGCAGCGTGCCCCTACGCTCCTCACCCTCCGCCTCGACAGCGCCATGACCTACGCGCGCTGCTAGGGGCAAACTCGCCGTCAGTCCGCAAATCCACGTGCCACAGCACGTGGATTTCGTTTGTCGCACAGAAGGCCCCCGCATCGTCATCGCGAGCGATCCGACGGTTTGCGGGGAGCGAAGCGATCCTCGGCAGGCTTGGTAGTGGTGGCCCGCGGGGCCGGGCACTGGTGTGGGCTCGCTGCGCCGGGACCGCCTCGTCTCAGCAGGAGCCATCCGTTGATATCGCGACGAAGCAACCCCGTCCCACCACTATCTGCACGTGCGCGTGTGTGTGGGGTTGTTAGTGGTGAGGCGCGATTGCTTCGGCCCACAGCGGACGGACCGGGCCTGCTGAGAACCCGTTCGAGTACGCCTCATTCCACGCGGTTTCTGAGGTCGGGTTTGGGCGAGGAGGGAGCGGGGTCGAGCCGCGTCCGCGGAGGATCGCGGCGCTGCGCGTGCGAAGGCCAAGGCACCGTTCCCCGAGCGCAGTGGGCCGCGAGGCTCCTTTTGGGTCTTTGCGGAGCGGCAGCTCCGCCCACTCATAGGAGACGCCATGCGGCCCACGGAGACGAGGGGAACGCCCAGGCGCCTTGGCCGTATCGTCACCTTGCGGGCGCGAATACGCGCGCCCTTTCAGCCGGGGGCCACGCGGGCCACAACTACCAAGCCCCGAGGATCGCTTCGCTTCCCGCAAAACGTCGCAGCGCTCGCGATGACGATGTGGGGTTTCCTCGATTCTTGATGCGCCTTCAAACGCCCCTCCCCGGGGGTTGTCCCCGGGGGGGGTCTTCGTCATGCGGTGGTTACTTCTCTTCGGTTTCGATCAGCGACGCGATGCGACGCGCGCCGGGGACGCGGTCGGCCATCTCGATGGCGAGGATCTGGAGCGCCCAGGTCGCGGTCTTGCCGCTCAGGAGAACCACGCCGTTGTCGACGGAGTCCACCTTCACGTTTTCAAGGCCCTTGTTGCTCTTGAACGTGTTTACGACCCGCTCCTTGACGACGTCGTCGGAAGCCTCGATGGCCTTCTCGAGCGACTCGGGGACCACCTGAATGAGGTTCTTGACGCTGGTCACCCCGTCGATCTTGCGGATGGTGGCCTCGGCCTTGTCCTTCACGGCCTGGGTCTCCACCTTGCCGTGGAGGGTGACGCGGCCCTTCTCGGTGTCCATCTTCACCGCGGTGCGGCCCGCACCGTCGGTGGTCAGGAGGGCAATCTTGCCCTTGGCCCCGATCCACGAGTCGGACGCCGCGAACGTGGTCCCGGCTCCAAGGCTCGAGATAAGAAGGGCGCCGAGGGCAAACCCCATTGTTTTATTCGTGTTCATTCGTAACTTCCTTCGAGCGCCTCTGCGTCCGCCATTCGGCAACAGCCTTTCAAGGAGCGGTGCTCTGGGATAAGACTGAGCAACGGCCGTGCCACGACCAGGGATGCGGCGGAGCCGGATATCGCTTAGTTAGTGCCGCGAATTCGCCCGCTCGCGCCGCCCTGCCCCTGCGGCGCGCGGCGGCGGCGATGACTTCGCAGCGGTGGGCTCCTGGGCTTCGAGGGTAGCGGCGGTGGCGCCCCCTTCGTCGGCCACCGATGCCGCGCGATCCTGGTCGAGTTCGTTCAGGCCCGCAGTTGCGGGCGCCTTTCGGCCGTCGCGTTTCGGCGTGCTTTCCGTGTGGGTCATCGATGGGCCTCCAGAGCCTTGTTTGAAGAGGCGGCGCGCCGCCTCCCTGGTGTGGGTTTCGCTCGCCCCTCAATCTCGTCCGCGAGCCGATAGAAGAGAGAACCGTTGTAGAAATCGCCCAGGCGCTCGCGGGTGAGCACTTTCTGCCCGTGCCGCATTTCGCCCGCGAGGTCGAAGAGCAGCGTGAACTCCGCCTTCGAGCCCATGTGTCCCATCAGGTCAATCCGGTTCCGGGCGAGCATCCGGGAGAGTTCGCCGCCGCTAAGCGCCCCGTCCCCATCTTTGTCGTGCCGCTCGAACAGCCTCTTGAACCTCGCCGCGGAGAACCTTCCCTGCTTGTCGAAGACGCCGGTGTCGCTCTTGTGTTTCGCGACATGGATGCGGCGCGTGGCGACGGTGAGGCTCGGGAAGCCCGACGTTGACGTGCCGAGGGCGGCGTTGATCACTCCCGCGAAGACGCCGGAGCGGACGGGATCGTAGCCAAGGCGCCTGAACCCGCGATACGTGTCCGCGAGCGTCACCTTCCCGTCGTGGTTGGTGTCGAAGAAATCGACGTGCTTCTGGAGCGCCGTCCTCGCTCCGCGACCCGGTCCGCTCACTTCACCGCTGTCTTGACCTTTTCGATCAGCTTGTCCGTGGCCTGCTTGGTCTTTCCCACTGCCTGGTCGAGTTTGCCTTCACGCTTCAGCTTCGCGTCTCCGGTCAAAGCCCCGGCGGCTTCCTTCACACGTCCCTTAAGTTCGTCCGTCTTTCCGCTGGCCATTTTCCGATGTCTCCTTGAGTGTTGGTCTGAAGTGAATGCTGCGCCGCTTCATGCGGCCGCTCCAACCCACTGCAAGACATGAGCCACCCCCC
>JANNJB010000836.1:0-12340 GCA_031405615.1 Vicinamibacteria bacterium
CCTTATGGCGCTTGAGGAGGTGCCCCTCTCCCGCATTCGCCGGGTGTTCTCGCATCCGGTGGCCCTGTCTCAGTGCGGCCGGTTCCTGTCGACGCTCGGCGGGTGCGAAATCGAAGCGTTCACCGATACCGCCATGTCCGCACGGCGCGTGCGCGCGGATTTCGATGTCACCCAGGCCGCCATCGCAAGCGAGGAGGCGGCGCACATCCACGGTCTGGTCATCCTCAAGCGCGGCATCGCCGACAACCGCGAGAACTTCACGCGCATGGCCATCGTGTCCCGGAAGCCCGAGCCTTGTGACCTTCGGGTGAGCGCCAAGACATCGCTCGTCTTCGCCACCCGGCACGAGGAGGGAGCGCTGGTCCGCTGTCTCGCGGTGCTGGCCGAGCACCACCTGAGCCTCTCCAAACTCGAGTCGCGGCCGCGTCCGGGAACACCCTGGGAGTACCTGTTCTACGCAGATTTCGAGGGCAACATCGCCGATCCCGAGGTGGCGGTCGCGGTCCGCGAACTTCAGTCGCGGTCGAGTTTTCTCAAGGTGCTCGGCTCCTATCCGTCGCGAACCTCGGCCGACACACGTCCGGCCGAGCCGAGACCGCGCGTACGGGTGGCCAGCGTGGACGAGGCCGCACCCACAGCCGTAGCGGCGAAACCGACGAAAACCGAGTCGTCGGCCCTCGTCTCCCGCCATCACCGCAACGAGGACACAGTGATCCCCCTCGCGTCGGGAACGCGGATCGGGGGAACCGCCCCGCCGGTGGTCATCGCGGGACCGTGCGCGGTCGAGTCTCTCGAACAGGTGCGCGCGTGCGCGCGAATCGTGAAGGAGATGGGCGGCACGATGCTGCGCGGCGGATGCTTCAAACCACGAACCTCGCCCTATTCTTTCCAGGGCCACGGCTACGAAGCGCTCGACTGGCTCGCCGAAGCCGGGGCGGAGGCGGGGCTTCCCATCGTCACCGAGGTCATGCATCCGCGCGACATCGGCCCGGTCGCCGAGAAGGCCCACATGATCCAGATCGGAGCGCGGAACATGCAGAACTTCTCGCTGCTCCGCGAGGTCGGGCAGGTTCACCGGCCCGTCATGCTGAAGCGCGGGATGATGTCATCGATCGACGAGTGGCTGAACGCGGCCGAGTACATCCTCGCCCACGGCAACCAGATGGTCCTGCTCTGCGAGCGCGGGATCCGCACGTTCGAGACCGCGACCCGTAACACTCTCGACCTCTCCGCGGTTCCGGTGGTGCGCGAGCGGTCCCACCTTCCCATCATTGTCGACCCTTCTCACGCCGTGGGGGTCAGGCAGTTCATTCCGCCGATGGCGCGGGCCGCGTTGTCGAGCGGAGCGCACGGCATCATGGTCGAGATCCACCCCAATCCCGAGGCCGCGTTGTCGGACGGGCCGCAGGCCCTGACCTTCCCGATGTTCGAGGCGCTCATGCGGAGCCTCGATGACGCCTCGCGGGCTCGAAAAGGGGACTAGGGGGCCAGTGCGGCAAGAGGGGCTCCTGGCCCCCGAGGGGCGGCTTCGCGCTCCACCAGACGGCGAGCCGTTGCGGTGTCGAAGGGGCTAAACTCACGATCTCAAGGGGATCGGTTGAGCAACGAAGATCTGTTTCAGACAAACGAACTTTCGCGTCCCGCCTCGTCGCGCCTCGTTCATAAGGCGCAACAGCAGATTGCCGCGGGCGATCTGGCGGCGGCCGCGAAGACCTTGCAGCGCGCGGTGGATCTCGATCCTCATCCCGTGGCCCTCGAACTCCTCGGCGACTTGTGGATGAAGCTCAACCAGCCGGAACGCGCGATCATTCCCCTGGCCGCGGCGGTGACGCTCGATCAGAAGGGCGGAGCGGCAAGCGCTCTTGCCCACGTCTTCATGAGGCTGCGACGGGAGCGTGAAGCGCACGCGATGGCGAGGCTCGCCCTCGACCGACGGCCCGGGGATCGCAGCGCCCTCGAGGTTCTGGAAGCGACCCGCGACGACGACTAGTTGTCCGCTTACTTCCGCGCGGGCAGCATGCGCCGCCGGTATTCGGCCACCGGCACAGGACCCATCTCCATCATGCCGTCCATGAACTGCCGGAGCGCGAACCTCGAACCGCGGGCCCGGCGCACATCGTCATACAGGCCCTTCACCTGGTCGTAGCCGAGGAAATACGTGGTGATCTGGGGTGCCGTGGTCAGGGTCCGCATCCACATGTTGCGGGCGAGTTGCTCCCCCTGAAAGGCCTCCTGGGTGACGAACTCGCGCACTTCCGGCTCGGTCATGCCGCGGGTGTGAACACGGATATCCACGATCGTGCGTGCGATGTTCTCGAGCTGCTTCTTGAGATGGGCGAGCCGGGCGCGCGAGTTGCCGAAACCGAGGTCCAAAAGCAGCCGCTCGCAGAACGTGCCCCAACCCTCCACATAAACCGGATCGGCGAAGAGAGCGCGGACTTTCCTCGGATGATGGGCCGCGAGTTTGAGCTGGGTGTAGTGCCCGGGGATCAACTCGTGCGAGACGATCATCCGGTTGAAGCCGCGATTGAAGTCGCGGTAGAACACCGCCGCCTCCTCCGGGGAGGCGCCGGTCCGCGGCGTGGGCAGGAAGAGAATCGTGCTCGCGTCCGGCGACCATGGCCCTGCGGGGAAAACGCCGCCCACACTCTGACCGGTGAAGTAGGACGGCGAGATCTCGATCTTGAGGGTCAGCGGGTCCTTCAGCGTCATCATCCGCTTGCCGCGAACGAAACGCTCTACATCCACGGTATTTCGCCGCCAGCCCGCGACATAGGTTTCAAGATCGGGATCGCGGTCCTCGCCGATCGCGTCGAAGACGCGCCGAATCACGTCCGCGTCTCGGCTCGGCGCAGGCCCCTCATCGCGGGTGACCTCCGCGAAGATCGACCGGGCGTACCGCGCCACCTCCCTCTTCTTCGCCGCGAGCGCCACCTCCGCGCGCCGGAGGATGACGTCTGGTGATTCGGAGAGGCCGGTTCCCGCGCGGAATACTTCGGCGTAACGCGGCCCCAGCTGGGCGCGGCCCGTGGCTCGCGTCGCGAGTGATGCGAGCGTGATCGAGAGATCCTTCAAGGCGAGAGACGCAAACTGGGCCTCCCGTTGCGCCTCCTCGCGTCGTTCCTCGGGATAGGCCTGCGCGAAGCCCGACTCGTAGAACCCGGAAAGCGATTCGGCCTGAGCCGCGGCCTGAGCCGCGGCGAGGCGCGCATGCTCAGGCGCAACCTGCCCTGGATCCGCAATCTCGAAGGTTTCACGCGCGGCACGCGCGAGGGGCGGAATCAGGCTCACCCGGCGCCGGGCCGCTTCGAGGGCCCGGTCCCGCGGGAGGTCGTCGCGCACGAGCAGGAAGACGGTCGCGTTCGAAAGGGGCGCCGTCCACAACAATGGATCGCGCTCGCGCCGGCGCAGGACATCGTGGTCGAGGATCTCGCGATCGATCTGGGATCGAACCATCGAAGCGTCGAGCCGGTCATCCGGGGAGAGGCCCGAGGCGGCTTCGAGGGCGGCGCGCGTTTGACGATTGAAGTCCACCCAGGCCCCAACGCGTGAGGGAGAGTAGTCCTCGATCCGCGCGTCGAAATCGTGCCGGCCCGCTTCGGTCGCGCGCGTGGGGTACATCTCGAAGTAGCGCTCGACGTAGGCGCTCACCAATGCGCCGGCGGGCGTTGAGTCGGGTCGTGGGGCCTGCGCCAACGTCACCGGAGGGGCGAAAAACAGAACGAGCAGAGCGGCCGCGGCGTGGCCTTTTCGAAGGGTCCCCATCAGGAGAGAGTGGTGGGAAGGCCCCGAGCCTTCCACTCCGTCATGCCGCCCATGACGTCAATCACATCCTTGAGCCCGATCTCCCTGAGGATCTCGACCGCCATTGGCGAACGATAGCCGCCGCCGCATACGACGTAGGTCTTGAGCGAAGGATCGATGTAGGCGGCGTGGTCTTCGAGAAGGTGGAGCGGGGCGTGAATGGCGCCTGCGATATGACCTGAGGTCCATTCACCGGGCCGTCGGACGTCCACGACCTGGAAGGTTCGGGGAGTGCTGCCGCGGTCGGCCGCGAGCGCCTCATTGAGTTCGCCGACGGTGACCTGCGCCGTGGTCTCGACCGGAAGTCCCTGGTTCTTCCACGCCTCGATCCCGCCGGCCAGCCAGCCCGTGACCCTTTCGAGGCCCACGCGGGCCAGGCGGGTGCGGGCCTCGCTGGCCGCGCTCCCGCTCCCTGCCACGATGAGCAGGTCGCGATGCGCGTCGATGAGCGTCCCCGCCCAGGAAGCGAATTGACCGTCGAGACCGATGTTGAGGGATTGCGGAACTGCGCCGGCCGCGTACTCCTTCGACGTACGGACGTCCAGAACCACCGCCCCCGCCTGCTGCCGGCTTCTGAAATCGGAGGAGGTCAGCGGTTCGGGCGTCATATTCGGCGTGAGAGCCGGGGCGCCCTGCCGATTGATCTCCACATCCATCGGAAAGTACTGCGGTATCTCCGGGGCGTCCTGGGTGAGGAACTCGATGAACTCGTCGCGGGTCATGGGCTGGAGCGCCACATTTGAAGCCTTCTGCCGGCCCATGGTCGAGAACGCGTCCTTCGACAGGTTCTTGCCGCAAAGCGACCCCGCGCCGTGGGCCGGGTACACGAGGACATCGTCGGGGAGGGGCAGGAGCTTTGTCTGCAAGGAATCGTAGAGGTGGCCCGCCATCTGTTGAGAGGTGATTCCTTTGCTGCCGAGAAGGTCAGGACGGCCCACGTCGCCGATGAAGAGGGTGTCGCCGGTGAGGACCATCTGCGGCTTTTCGCTCACGCGCGGATCGGTGACGAGCACGCAGACGCTTTCGGGGGTGTGGCCGGGCGTCTCGAGGAAGGTGAGGGTCAGAGGACCCACCCGAACCACGTCTCCGTCCTTCACTGCCTGATGCGGAAAGGCCGCGGCGGCGCGATGAGAGATTAGGATCGCGGCGCCGGTCCGCTCGGCGAGTTCGCGGTGGCCGCTGACGAAGTCCGCATGCAGATGGGTCTCGATGACGTAACGGATGGCCAGACCACGCGCTTTCGCTTCATCGATATAGATGTCCACGTCCCGCCGCGGATCGACGATCGCAGCCTCGCCGGCCGCGCCGACGAGGTATGAGGCCTGGGCGAGGCACCCCAGATAGAACTGTTTGAACTCGAACGTGGGCTCGGGAAGGCTCGCGGGCCCTTTGGGTTCGGGGATGGTGCAGGTCATGGCAGACTCCAATATAACCCTTGTCGCATATAATCACGCACCGACATGAAAACCGCGCCCCACCTCCAGCACCTGACCCTCGAGGGCTTCTCCCTCGTGGCCTCGCGGTTTCGTCTGCTTTCCGAACCGTTGCGCCTGCAGATCCTAAATCGACTTCAGGAGGGAGAGACCTCGGTCTCGCAGCTCGCCGAGGACATCGGCGCCTCCCAGCCCAACGTGAGCAAGCACCTGCGTCTGCTGATCGACGGGGGCCTCGTGGCCCGGCGGCAGGAAAAGACGTCGGTTTTCGTCAGGGTCGCCGACCCGTCGGTGTTCGAGTTGTGCCAGGTGGTGTGCGGCGGGATCGAGAAACACCTCAACGCCCGGGCGCGCGCCTTCGTCCGCACCCGCGGGTAGTCCCCCCCCGAGGTTCCGGCGTTTTGAGATTGTAATAACGCGCTATTACACTACCAGAGCGATGAAACACCGGGATACCCGCCCCGCCCTCTCTCCCCTGCTCGAGGCCCTGCTCTGCCTGGAGACGCCCGCGCAGATGCGCGCCTTTCTCGACGACCTCTGCACGCCCGCGGAACTCGAGGCCATGGCCGACCGGTGGCGCGTGGTGCCCCTCCTGCTGAACGAAACGCCCTACCGGGAGATCCACGACCGCACCGGGGTGAGTGTCACCACCATCGGCCGGATCGCCCGGTGCCTCGCGTTTGGCGCTGGCGGATACCGGATCGCCGCCGGGCGCGTGCTGCCGGCTGCGCGGAAAGCGAGGGCTCGGCTATGACCGCAACGAAGGCGCTTTCCGTCCGCGTGATCCGGTGGAGCGAGACCGATGAGCGCACCCGTCGGGACGCCCTTCAAAGGCCCGACGTGGCGGTTCAGGCGGACCTCGATGCGCGGGTTCGCGCGATGATTGAAGAGGTTGAGCGCCACGGAGACGACGCCCTGCGGCGGCTCACCGAACGCTTCGATGGTCCGCGCCTCGAGACGTTCGAGGTGAGCGCTTCCGAGTTGGACGCGGCCGACGCAGCGGTCTCCGCGGAGGTGAAGGCGGCGATGGCGGAGGCGCGCGAGCGGCTGATCGCCTGGCACCGGGCGGGGATGTCGGAAGAGTTCCGCATGGAGACCGCGCCGGGTGTCTCATGTGGCCGCATCCTCCGGGGTATTCGTCGCGTCGGCCTCTACGTCCCTTCCGGCTCAGCCCCGTTGCCCTCCACCGCACTGATGCTGGGCGTGCCTGCGAGCCTCGCCGGTTGCGAGGAGGTGATCCTGTGCACCCCTCCGCGGAAGGACGGCAGCGCCGACCCCACCGTCCTCGTGGCCGCCCAGATGTGTGGAATCCGTCGCGTGTTCAAGGTCGGCGGCGCCCAGGCGATCGCCGCCATGGCGTTTGGTACGCCCTCCATCCCGGCCTGCGACAAACTCTTCGGTCCCGGCAACGCTTTCGTGACCAGCGCCAAGCGGCAGGTTTCCACGATGTCCAACGGGCCCGCGATCGACATGCCCGCCGGTCCGTCCGAGGTGCTCGTGATCGCGGATGCGGGCGCCTCACCCGAATTCGTAGCCGCGGACCTGCTCGCTCAGGCCGAGCACGGGCCGGATTCGCAGGTCATTCTCCTGAGCGACGTCCCGGCTCTCATCGATGCGGTCTTCGAGTGCGTCGAGAAACAGATCGAGAGCCTGCCGCGGGCGGATATCGCGCGAAAGGCGCTGGAGCACGCTCGTTTCGTGGTGACCGACCACCTCGACCGCGCCTTCGACATCAGCAACGAGTACGCCCCCGAACATCTGATCCTCGCTCTACGCGCCCCGGAGACCTTCCTGAGCCGCGTGCGCGCCGCCGGATCGGTCTTCCTCGGAGACCACGCACCCGAGACCCTCGGCGACTACTGCTCGGGAACGAACCATGTCCTCCCCACCAGCGGCGCCGCCCGTGCCTACAGCGGCGTGAGTGTCGCGAGTTTTCAGACCTCGATCAGCGTCCAGTCAGTGACTCCCGAGGGGCTCGTGAACATCGGCCCCTGCGCGGTGATCCTCGCCCGCGCCGAGGGCCTCGAAGCTCACGCCCAGGCCGTCGTTCGGCGCATGGAGACGTCGTCATGAGCGTTCTCGATCTCGTCCGGGAGGACCTCCGCGCTTTCGCCGGCTACGCCTCGGCCCGGCGCGAGAAGGTGACGGGTCACGTCTGGCTCAACGCGAACGAGAGCCCCTGGACATCGAGCGCCGATGCCGGCCACGGCCTCAACCGATATCCCGAGCCGCAGCCCGCCGCGTTGCGCGCGCGCCTCGCTGAACTGTATGGCGTTCCCCCGGAGAGGCTCATGATCACCCGCGGGAGCGACGAGGGGATCGATCTGCTGGTGCGCGCGTTCTGCCGGGCCGGGCCGGTATCGACGGCGTCCTCATTGCACCCCCCTGCTTCGGGATGTACGCGGTCAGCGCGCGGGTCCAGAACGCGCCGCTCGTCGAGGTTCCGCTGATCGACGACGAGACGCGTTTCTCCCTGGACCTGACCGCGGTCGAGGACATCATCGAACTTGGCGACGTGCGCGCGGTGTTCCTCTGCTCGCCCGCCAACCCGACAGGCCAGGCGCTCTCGCTCAAGGAGATCCGCCGCCTCGCGAAGATCGCGACGGATCGCGCGGTGCTGGTCCTCGACGAGGCGTACGTGGAGTTCTCGTCGATCGGAAGCGCGCGCGCCCTGCTCGATGAGTTCGCGCACCTCGTGATCCTGCGAACGCTCTCGAAGGCCTACGCCATGGCGGGCGCGCGCATCGGCGCGGTTCTCGGCGATCCGGACGTGATCGGTGTGCTTCGCTCTCTCCAGGCGCCCTATCCCGTGCCGGCGCCCTCCGCGGCCATAGCACTCGCCGCGCTAGAGGACGCGGCGCAGAAGGAATCGCATGAGCGCATCGCCACCCTGGTTCGCGAGCGCAAGGCCCTGCTCAAGAGTCTGTCCGGGACCTCGGGCGTGCGGCGCGTCTATCCCTCCGAAGGCAACTTCCTGCTCGTGCGCTTCGCCGATCCGACCGCGGCGTTCGAGCGACTTCTCAAGAGCGGCGTCGTGGTCCGCGACATGCGGGCGATGCCGCAACTGGGCGACGCCCTTCGCATTTCCGTGGGCACGCCCGAGGAGAACGCAACCATGATCGAGGCATTGAGGAGATGACTTTCATCCTGTTCATCGACCGGGACGGAGTTCTCATCGAGGAGCCCGGCGACTTTCAGATCGACTCGTACGAGAAGTTCCGTCTCGTGCAGGGCGTCATCCCGGCGCTGCTCCGTCTGCGCGACGCCGGGTTTGAGTTCGTCATGGTGAGCAACCAGGACGGCCTCGGGACCGCGAGTTTCCCGCGCGAAACTTTCACCGGGCCTCACAACCTCCTTCTCCAGATCCTCGCCTCCCAGGGCCTACGGTTCCGCGAGATCCTGATCGACGAAAGCCTGCCCGAAGAGAACAAACCGACGCGGAAGCCGGGGATCGCGATGGCCCTGCACTACCTCCGCGACCGTTCGATCGACCTGACGAAGAGCGCCATGGTCGGCGATCGCGAGACGGACATGCAGTTTGCGAAAAACCTGGGCGTTCGCGGTTTCAAGCTCGGTCCGAAGAACTATTCCTGGACCGAGATCGCCCACATCCTCGTCGACGCGCCCCGAATCGCCGAGGTCGAGCGGACCACGAAGGAGACCCGGGTCAGGGTCAAGGTCGATCTGGACCGAACCGCGGATCCTGTCGTCAAGACCAACCTTGGCTTCTTCGATCACATGCTCGAGCAGCTCGGCAAACACGGCGGGTTCGCCCTCGAGGTGAATTGCGAAGGCGACCTCCACATCGACGAGCACCACACGGTGGAGGACACGGCCCTCGCCCTTGGCACCGCGCTCAAGCAGGCGCTCGGCGACAAGCGCGGTATCGGGCGATACGGTTTCACCCTGCCGATGGACGAGACGCAGGCGAGCGCCGCCCTCGATTTCTCCGGCCGGCCTTACTTCGTCTTCAATGGGACGTTCCCTCGCGACAATGTCGGCGGTCTGCCGACCGAGCTTGTCCCCCACTTCTTCCGATCCCTGTGCGAGACCTCGGGCCTCAACCTGCACCTCAATGTTCAGGGCGAGAACACTCATCACATGGTCGAGGCCTGTTTCAAGGTGACGGCAAGAGCGCTTCGGCAAGCGATCCGCCGCGAAGGAGTCGAACTGCCGACCACCAAAGGCGCTTTGTGACGCCCAGCAGTCCGTGGTGAAAGGTTGTCGTGGCACCGAGACGAGCGATGCGCCCGCCTGGCGATGAGCCGAAGGGCCCGAATATCGGGAATATTCGGGCTCCTGAGCGAAGAAGTCCAGGCGGGATGCAGCGTTCGTCGAATGCCGACAGGCTTTCACCGCGGGCTGCTCGGCTCGTTCTCCTCGATTCAGGAGGAGCCAACCTTGGATCGGTTCAGGCGGCGTTTGGGAGGCTCGGCGTGGACGCTCCGGTGACTTCGGACTGGAACATGATCCGCGACGCGACTCACGTGGTGCTTCCCGGTGTGGGCGCTGCCGCCGCGTGCATGGCGAAGCTGCGAGAGAACGGCCTCGACCGCGTCATCCCACGCCTCACCCAGCCGCTCATCGGGATCTGCGTCGGCATGCAGCTGCTCTATCAACGTTCCGAGGAGAGCGACACCGAGTGCCTGGGACTCCTCGAAGGCACAGTGCGATTGCTCCCGCAGGCTCCCGGTATCCGGATCCCTCACATGGGTTGGAATCGGCTCGAGACAGCGACGCTGACGGACCATCCCCTGACCCGAGACCTCAACGGCGCGTCGGTCTACTTCGTCCACTCCTATGCCGCGCCATCGTCCGAAGTCACCCTGGCCACCTGTACCCACGGGCAACCCTTCAGCGCCATCGTCGCGAGGGGCACGGTGATGGGCGCGCAGTTTCATCCGGAGCGGTCGGCAGCCGCGGGCGCGCGTCTGCTCCGGAATTTCCTCGCGGTTTCATGAGCTTCACCATCCTGCCCGCGATCGACGTACGGCACGGCGCGATCGTTCGCCTCTCTCAGGGCGACTACGAGAAGCAGACGACGTATGCCGCCCGGCCGATCGAGACGATCCACGAGTACGCCGCGGCAGGCGCTTCCTGGCTGCACCTGGTCGATCTCGACGCCGCTCGCGAGGGGCGGTACACCCTGCTGCCGCTCGTGGAGGAGATTCGGGCCACGACGTCTCTCCAGATCCAGACCGGTGGCGGCGTGCGCCACGAAGACGATGTCGCGGCGATGATCGCGGCGGGCGCGATGCGTGTGGTCGTGGGTACGGTGGCGGTTTGGGAGCCGGAGAAGGTCTGCGGCTGGCTCGCGAAGTTTGGCGCTGACCGCCTGACCCTTGCTCTCGACACCCGCCTCGACGAGCGCGGTGTGTGGAGGCTCCCGGTCCGCGGCTGGACCGAGGACACGCCACACACCCTCGAGAGCCTTCTCGGTCTCTACGCCGAGGCAGGCCTTCGCCATGTGCTTTGCACCGACATCGCGCGCGACGGGATGTTGTCGGGCTTCAACACCGACCTCTATTGTTCGCTCGCCCTGCGTTTCCCGCACCTCGAGATCCAGGCGTCGGGGGGCGTGCGCAGCGTCGCCGATATCCAGGACGCGAAACGCGCCGGCGCCTCGGCCGCGATTCTCGGCCGCGCCCTTCTCGAGGGCCGCTTTGGGCTCAAGGAAGCGCTCGAATGTTGAGCCGTCGGATCATCCCCTGCCTCGATGTGCGCGACGGCCAGGTCGTGAAGGGTGTGCGTTTCCGCGACCACGTGGTGATGGGCCACATCGAGGACCTCGCCTTGCGTTACCGCGATGAAGGTGCGGACGAACTCGTGTTCTACGACATCACCGCGAGTCCGCAGGGACGATCGGTCGATCGGGCTTGGGTCGAGCGGGTGGCCCGGATCATCGACATTCCCTTCTGCGTCGCCGGAGGAATCCGCTCGGTTGAAGACGCCCGCGCTGTGCTCTGGTCGGGCGCTGACAAGATCTCTGTCAACTCTCCCGCACTCGAGCGGCCCCCCCTCGTGGCGGAACTCGCCGAGGCGTTCGGCGTCCAGTGCGTGGTGGTCGGGATCGATTCTCTGCGCGACCCGGATGGCGAGTGGCGAGTTCGACAGTACACGGGCGACCCTCACAAGACGCGATCCCTCGATCGGCGGACCCTCGACTGGGTGCGCGAAGTTCTCTCTCTCGGAGCGGGCGAGATCGTCCTAAACTGCATGGCAGCGGACGGCGCCCGGCAGGGCTACGACGTGGAGCAACTGAAGGCAGTGAGAGCGGTCTGCCACGTTCCCCTGGTGGCGTCGGGGGGGGCGGGCGCCGCGGTTCACTTCGCGCAGGTGTTCTCGGAAGCCGATGTCGACGCTGCCCTCGCCGCAAGCGTGTTCCACACGGGCGCGCTGCCGATTCCCGTTCTCAAGAAGTACCTGCGTGAACAACACATCGAGGTGCGTGATGTCGCCTGAAGAGATCGACGGACTGGACTGGGAAAAGCAGGGAGGCCTTCTCCCCGCGGTGGTCCAGGACGTCCACAACGGCCGGGTCCTGATGCTCGGCTACATGAACCGGGAGGCCCTCGAGGCGACAATCGAGACCGGTCACGTGACCTTCTGGAGCCGAAGCAAGGAACGCCTCTGGACCAAGGGCGAGACCAGCGGCAACGGCCTGACTCTGGTCGCGATCGACACCGACTGCGACAAGGACTCCCTGCTCGTGACCGCCAACCCCGCCGGGCCCTCATGCCACACGGGCGCCGCGAGCTGTTTCCCGAACGCACCCTCGAACTTCCTTGCCGACCTCGACGCCTTCATCCGGGATCGCGACCTCGACCGCCCACCGGGCAGCTACACCGCGAATCTCTTCGATGCCGGGACGAAGGGGATCGCCCAGAAGGTCGGTGAGGAGGCGGTCGAGACCGCCCTCGCTGCGGTCACCGACAATGACGAGGCGCTCCTTGGCGAGGCCGCCGACCTCATGTACCACCTTGTTGTGCTGCTCCGCTCGCGGGGCCTGCCCATGAGCGATGCCATCGCAGTGCTTAAGGATCGTCACCGGCCGTAGCTGATTCACCAAACCAGGACGACGAAACCATGGCTCCGTTTTTGCT
>JANNJB010000837.1:0-3045 GCA_031405615.1 Vicinamibacteria bacterium
ACCGGGGCATCCCGCACATCTACGCGAAGACCGACGCGGACGCCGTGTTCGGGATGATCTACGCGCAGGCTGAAGACGACTTCAACCGCGTGGAGACGAACTACCTCAACTCCATCGGGCGGCTCGCCGAAGCCGAAGGCGAGGGCGCCATCTATCAGGACCTTCGCCAGCGGCTTTTCATCGACGAAGCCGATATGAAGCGCCTATACCGCGAGAGTCCCGCGTGGCTTCGCGCGCTCATGGACTCCTGGGCCGACGGTCTCAACTTCTACCTCCACACCCACCCCACGGTGACGCCGCGTGCGATCACGCGTTTCGAAGCGTGGATGCCGCTCAGCTTCAGCGAGGGCAGCATCGGCGGCGATATCGAGCGGGTCTCCGTCCCCTCACTCAAGGCCTTCTACGAAAAGACGCCGCTCGCGAAGGCTGCGGCCATCGATCGCTCACGCTTCGAGGAGCCATGCGGATCGAACGGCATCGCGATCGCTCCCTCCCACACCGCGAACGGCAAGGCCCTCTTCCTGATCAATCCCCATACCTCGTTCTACTTCCGCTCGGAGGCGAACGTGGTGAGTGAAGAGGGACTGAACGTCTACGGCGCTTCCACCTGGGGCCAGTTCTTCGTGTACCAGGGTTTCAACGATCGCCTCGGCTGGATGCACACGTCGAGCGGCGTCGACAACATCGACGAATACGTCGAGACGATCACCGGGAAAGGCGACGTCCTCTTCTACAAACATGGCAGCGCGCTCAAGCCGGTCCAGATTCGCAAGGTCACGATCCGCTACAAGACGCCCACCGGACTCGCCTCGAAAGAGTTCACCACGTATCGAACGCACCACGGCCCGGTTGTCCGCGAGGCCACCGCGGAGGAGACCGCCGCGGCGGTGAAGGTAGAGGCCCGAACTGGACTGCCGACAGCGCAGGCGGAATTCACTTCCGCCGGAGCGCGGGGGCCGCGCGCAGCCCTCGCCAGAGGGCGCAGCCTGGCCTTGGGCCATGGGGGACAGAGCACCGATTCAAAAGGGGAACTGCGGCCCCCCAGCTCAAAGTGGGTCACGGCGGCGATGATGGAAGAACCGTTGAAGGCCCTGATCCAGTCCTACACGCGCACCAAGGCCCGGAACTTCAAGGAGTTCCGGAAGGTCATGGACCTTCACACGAACTCCTCGAACAACACCATCTACGCGGACGGGGACGGGGTTACGGCCTACTTCCACGCGAACTTCGCGCCCAAGCGAGACCTGAAGTTCGACTGGCGGAAGCCCGTGGACGGCTCGGATCCTCGGACCGACTGGAAGGGCGTGCACAGCGTCGATGAGAGTCCCCTGGTGGTGAGTCCGAAGAACGGATGGCTCTACAACACCAACAACTGGCCCTACTCGGCCGCGGGCAAAGACTCGCCCCGGCGCGATCGTTTCCCCGGATACATGGAGGAAGGTGTCGAAAATCCGCGCGGCATCCACGCGATCCGCGTTCTCTCCGACCGCAAGGACTTCACCGTCGATACGCTGATCGAGGCCGCCTACGATCCCTACCTTCCGGCGTTCGCGGATCTGATCCCGCCGCTTCTCAAGGCCTGGGATCAGGTCCCGGCGAGCGATCCGCTGAGAGCGAAGACCGCGGATGCGATCGGCGCACTGCGCGGCTGGGACTACCGCTACGCTCAGGACTCGGTCCCCACCACGGTCGCGATCTTCTGGGGCGAGGAGATGTGGCGGCGGACCGCACGCGACGCCGACGACGAAAACTCCACGGTCTACGATTACATCACTCAGAAGACGACCCCCGGCCAGAAACTCGCGGGCCTCGCGGCCGCGATCGATCGGCTCACCGGCGACTTCGGCCAATGGAACACCCCCTGGGGCGACGTCAACCGCTTTCAGAGGCTGACCGGCGACATCGTCCAGCCTTTCGACGATGCGGGGCCGAGCCATCCCGTGCCCTTCGTTTCATCGCGCTGGGGCGCCCTCGCCTCGTTCCAGGCGCGCGCGTACCCGCAGACGAAGAAGTGGTACGGCACGAGCGGCAACAGTTTCGTGGCCGCGGTGGAATTCGGCCCGAAGGTGCGCGCTCGGGCGGTCATGGCGGGTGGCCAGAGCGGCGATCCTCTCTCGAAGCACTTCAAGGATCAGATCGAGCGGTACGCCTCGGGCAACCTGAGGGACGTGTATTTCTATCGTGAACAGCTCGAGGGGCACACCGGGCGGACGTACCACCCCGGTCAGTGAATCGCTCGCTCCAGCAGGTGCAGGCCGCCCACCAGCGGCGCCGCGAGCAGGTCGCCCGGGGATAGTCCAAAGCCAAGAGCCCAGACACGATCACTGGCGAGGCCTGGAACCGTGAGCCGACGAAAGGTCACACCGCGGTCGTCGCTGCGGTAAACCCCGCCCCAGGCGAAGTCGCTCACGTAAATCACCTCGCCTCCTCCGCTCACCAGAAGGCCCGTGTAGTCGGAGTCGGGGAGGTTCAACGCTCCTTCAAGCCAGGTAGCGCCGAGATCGTACGAGCGGCGAAGGCCCTGGTGGGTAGCGGCGAGCAGAACGGTCGGAGATCCCCCCACAACCGCCAGAGCGTTCACCCGTCCAGAGGCCGGGCCAGCAAGCGCCACCCAGGTGCGCGCGCCATCATGGCTCAACATCACCCCCGCCGCGTTTGCCGACAAAGCCAGCCGGCCATCGTCCGAAATCGCGACGGCCGTACTCTCCCCACCTGCGCCCGGGGAGAGCCGCCACGGCCCGCCCACTCCCTCGCTGCGGAATACGCCGAGGGACGTCGCGGCCAGGGCGACCTCATCGGCGAATCCGGCGAGGCCGAGGATCCGGGCGCGGCTACGGACGCCGCCGGCGGCCAGCGCGCCCGGCAGGATGAGAGGAACCGACCGCCACTTCCCCTCCGCGGGATCGAGAACGAAGAGGCCCTCGTCGGTGCCCGCCAACGTTTGCGGACCATGGACCAGGAGCGAGAGAACCTCACGCCCCTTGAGGCCCTCGCCGAGGCGGCTCCAGGCTCCGGGCACGGACGAAGCAACGAAGACGCCTCCAT
>JANNJB010000838.1:0-8158 GCA_031405615.1 Vicinamibacteria bacterium
GCTGGGACTGCTGCAACTGGGCTTCGAGTCTGGCCGCCGCCTCTTCGGCCCGCGTGCGTTCGGTGATGTCGCGCGGCCGACGGCTCAGAGAGGATCCTGGAGTCGATCGGAAGTTCCAGGAGCGGCGAGCGTAAGCCGACCGCCATCATCAACTCGCGCGACATCACCGAACGCACGCGGGCCGAAGAGGCGGCGGCCAGACTCGAAGGCCAGTTGCAGCAGTCCCAGCGCCTTGAAACCCTCGGCACGCTCGCGGGCGGAATCGCCCACGACTTCAACAACATCGTTCAGGCCATCATGGGCTGCGCCGAACTCGCGCAGAACGCGCTGCCACAGGAGAGTCCGGCCGCTCCTTACATCAACCGGGTGAGCGAGGCGGCTCATCGCGCCCGCGAACTCGTGCAGCAGATCCTCTCGTTCTCACGCCAGGACGAGTCCCGTCGCTTGGAGGTCGAACCGTTCCGGCTGGTGGACGAAACCCTCGCGCTCTTCAAGAGCACGCTGCCCGAGCAGATCCAGGTCCGGCACAGCGCCCAGCCCACCGGCACGGTCTTCGCCGATCCGACTCAGCTCCACCAGGTGCTCTTGAACCTCCTCACCAACGCCCGCCACGCGGTGTCCATGCGACAGACGGGCGCCATCGAGATTGGAATCGAGTCGCGACATCTCGCTCCCGGCGAACTGATCCATCCCGCCCTTCGCCCGGGACCGCATGTCCGCCTCTGGGTCAAGGACGATGGCGAGGGGATGTCCCAAAGCGTCGCCGACCGGGTCTTCGAGCCCTTCTTCACCACCAAACCCGTCGGTCAGGGAACCGGGCTCGGTCTTTCCGTGGTCCACGGAATCGTCACCCGGATGGGCGGCGCCATCCTCGTCGAAACCGAGCCGGGCATGGGAACCCGCTTCGAGGTGTATCTCCCGGAAAACCGGGGGCCGGCCCGAGGCAAAGCCCGGCCGATTTCGTAGCGTCCGCCGCATATACTCCGCCGCATGTCGGACCAGCCCCCCGCCCGCGATCGAGGAATGATCCTCGTCGTGGATGACGACAACGATGTCCGTTTCGTGGTCGCCGACAGCCTCCGGCATGCGGGCTTCACGGTCATCGAGGCGGAGACGGGAGAGATCGCCCTCGAGAAGATCTCGAGCGGTCCGGACGCCGTGATCAGCGACATCTCGATGCCCGGACTGACCGGGGTCGAGATGCTGCGAATGATCCGCGCCCGCGATCTCGATATCCCGGTGGTTCTCCTCACCGGCCGTCCAAGCCTCGAGACCGCGATCGAAGCGGTTGAAGGAGGCGCGCTCCGATATCTGCGAAAACCCGCGGCCACCGCGGAGATCATCGAGACCATGGACCAGGCGGTTCGGTTGGGACGCCTTGCCCGATGGCGGCGCGAGGCTCTCGCGATCACCCGGCCCAAGTCCCAGTTCATCGGCGACCGGGCCAGCATGGAGATCGCCTTCGAAGAGGCGCTCACCGGACTGTGGCTCGCCGCCCAGCCGATCGTGGGGGCGAGGGATGGCGTGGTGTTCGGGGTCGAATTTCTGGCCCGTTCGATCTCGACGAGATTCACGAGCGTCACCATGCTCGTGGAGGCCGCGGAGAAACTCGGCCGTGTCATTTCACTCGGCCGAACCGTCCGGCGGATCGCCGCCACCATCGACGTGCCCCCCGAGCAGGCGATCTTCATCAACGTGCACAGCCTCGAGTTCGACGACGAGGAGCTTTACTCACAGCACAACCCCCTGCGAACCCTCGGCTCGAAGATCATCCTTGAAGTGACAGAACGTCATTCGATCGATCAGGTCAAGGACCTCAAGGAGAAGGTGGCGCTTCTGCGCGACCTCGGTTTCTGGATCGCGGTCGACGACATGGGCGCCGGGTACGCCGGGCTCAACAGCTTCGCCGCCCTGCGCCCCGACATCGTCAAACTCGACATGGCGATCGTGCGCGGGATCGATCAGGACCCGTATCGGCGCACCCTCGTGCGCTCCATGACCGCGATGTGCAGGGACTTCGGCATCCCCCTCGTGGCCGAGGGTGTGGAAACCGAAGCGGAGCGGACCGTCCTCGTCGATCTCGGTTGCGAGTTCATCCAGGGTTTCCTTTGCGGCTCCCCCAAGGCCCTCGGCACGCGCCCCCCCGGGCCGCCCCCCGCGGCCTCGGCCTGACCACAAGATGACGCGGGCTCGTTCCCGGCGTTCGTTCCTCATCCAGGCCTCAGCCGCGGCGACCGTCCTCCGGGCCTCGCGCTCGGCCGCCGCCGAACCCATCGAGAACAACAGGGTCATCCGATTCGGGGTCATCGCGGAGCAGGCGGACGAGCCCGACCGGATGTTGCGGGTGTACTCGGATCTGCTGAGCGAACTGCGCCGGCGGCTCGCCCCAACCGGCATCGACGTGGCGCCGCTCGTCATCACGAGAGACCTCGGGGAACTCGCGCGCCACCTGGATCAGGGCCGGGTCGACATGGTCGCCGAGACCGTGTTCGTGACCCTCGACCTTCAGAAAGAGAGCGCCCGAGCGCTGACCCCGCGGCTCGCCATCGTGAAGCGCGATCAACGCGAGTATCACAGCGTCTTCTTCTCGAGCAGGGAGAGCGCCATCACGAGGCTCGATCATCTGCGCGGCCGCACGCTGGTACTGCAGGCCGAGAGGTCGACGTCGGCGTTCGCGGTTCCGCGCGCCGAACTGGCCCGCCGGGGCATCCCGAGCGTTCCCCTCGGCCAATCGGGCGCCCCCGACGGCAGTGCCTACTACGTCCTCGCGGGAGCCGAGCTCAACCAGGCGGTGTGGGTGCTTCGCGGCAAAGGAGACGCGGGGGCCTTCAATGAAGGCGACTGGGCGCGCCTGCCCCAGAAGATCCGCGACGGGCTCAGGCTCTTCCACGAAACCCGCCCGCTGCTGCGGGGACTGGTGTCGTTTCGAACCGGCGTCCCGGCCGCCACGATGGCGGCATGCGAGAACGCTCTCCTTGCGCTCCACAGCGACACGGCGGGCCGCGCCGCCCTTTCCAAGGCCGACGGCATCACGCGTTTCGAGAGACTCACCCCGGCGGATTTCGCCGGTCTCAGCGAGTGGAGGCGCGCCCTGGGGGGCGCTTCGTAACCCGCATGCGTCTCGGGCTGGGCCGTCGGTACGCGGTTTACCTGTCCGCATTCACACTGGTCAGCATCACCCTTGCGCTTGTCGGCGCGGGTTTCATCTCTTTCCGGCAGGCGAACGTCCTGCAGACCCAGATCCGGAACGCCATTTCCACGGTGCAAAGCGCCAACGAGGAGGAGCGACTGCGGGGCACGGCGCAGTATCTGGCGGGCCGGCTCTTCAATCCCCTTTTCGGTCTCGATGTCCAGCGCATCGACGAAGAGATCGCGCAGGTCCGCCGCTGGCTGCCCATTCGGGACTTCCTCGTGACCGACACCGATCACCGCGTCGTCACCGATGGAACCGACGCCAAACTGAGCTTCGGCGAGCGTATCGACGGGGTCTGGCCCTCGGTGGACTCAGGCGCGCTTCTGATGACCGACGCCACCGGACGACGGCACGTGCGCTTCGCCATTCAATCGGGGGGCACGCTCGCCGGATACGCGGCGGTGACCTTCGCGGAAGACCCGTCGCAAACCGGTCTTCGGCGGATCGACGAACAGACCTCGAATTTGTGGGCCAGCCACCGGTCATCGCTCCTTCTCCTGTTCGTGATCGCCTTCGCCTTCACCGCCGTGCTCGGGGCCATCACGAGCGCGCGACTGTCGCGGTCCTTGAGCCGCCCTCTCTCGGAGATGAGCCGCGCCGCCAACGCCTTCGCCCAGGGCAACCTCGATCATCCGCTTCCCACCGATTCGGCGGATGAACTCGGGGAACTCGCCCGCGCGCTTCGGACCATGTCCCAGGACGTCCGCAACCATGAAGCCGCGCTCAAAGAGGAGACGGCCCGGCTGCGGCGCGCCGAGGCGGAGCGCAGCGATCTCCTCGCCGACCTCGCGCGTAAGAACGCCGAACTCGAGCGTTTCACCTACACGGTGTCCCACGATCTCAAGAGCCCGCTCGTGACGATCCGCGGTTTTGCGGGAATGATCGCGGCTGAACTCGGCCCGGGCGCGCCCGAGCAGATCCGCCGCGACCTCACCCGCATCACCGCCGCGGCGGACAAGATGCAGATCCTGCTCGCCGATCTGCTCGAACTCTCAAGGGTGGGGCGGATCGTGAACCCGGCCGAGGACGCCCCGTTTGCCGACATGGTGAAGGACGCCCTCGAACTTGTCCAGGGCCAGCTCAGCGCGCGGGGCGTGGAGGTTGTCGTGGACGCGGACCTGCCCACGGTCAGGGTCGACCGGCGGCGTTTGGTCGAAGTGCTCCAGAACCTTCTGGAGAATGCGTCCAAGTTCACGGTCTCGGGAAGGCCGCCGCGGGTGGAGGTCGGATTCATGAAGGACCCGCGTCGCGTTTTCTTCGTGCGCGACAACGGCCAGGGGATCGATCCGCTCTATTGCGAACGGATCTTCAACATCTTCGAGAAACTCGACCCCAAGGCCGAGGGCAGCGGCGTGGGTCTCTCCCTCGTCCTGCGAATCGTCGAGGCCCACGGCGGGCGAGCGTGGGCCGAATCGCCCGGACTCGGAGAAGGGGCGACGTTCTTCTTTACTCTGGGTCCGGAGTGCTGGGGCGAGGAGCCGTCCCGGCCGGCGACGGGGCGGGGGTCGAGCGTTTGAGCTGACGGCGCAAGGCGAGATCGGCGCCGTACCAGATGCGGGTCTTCGTGATCGAAACGCCGACCGGAGTGATCACGAGACGGGCGGTGGCGCCCTTCAAATCGAGGGTGTCCCGGAAGGCGGCGGGCAGAGTCATCGGGTGCAGCCAGTTGTTTGGAACCTTGACCTTGAAACCGCGGGCCACCAGATCCTTCACCTTCTGCCCCACCGCAGCCTTGCGCAGGGCGGCCTCGCACACCGCGTTCTTGCTCTCGATGAGTTCGTCGATGAAATCCCAGGTCCGCTGCTGCGGTAGAACCTTGAAGGCGAGGTCGATGGGAGCGATCACCGGCTTCACGATGAGTTTCTCGCCCCGCGCCTCGAGATCGAATCGGCCAAGAAGCCTTGCTGCGACCGGCGGCACAGTGGCGCGAAGATCGTGTTCCGAAGTGAGGTCGCCGCAGACGACTCCCGCGAGCTTTCGCCCGTCCCACTTGAAGTGAAGATTCGCCTTGACCGCGCCGGCCTCAACGTTCACCGGCAGGTCGATGGCGATCCGGTTGCCGCCGAAGGTGAGCCTGGGCGTCAAAGGCTTCATCACCGCCGCCACCTCCTTCACGTTCACGGTGAGCGCGTAGTGGCCAAGCGTCATCATTCCGAGGAAAGTCTTCGCGCGGATAATGTCGGTGCGCTCGACCTTGACGACGTCTTTGAGGGTGAGCCGGACATGGCGCAGCGGCCCGGTGAGCGCCTCGGACACGATTGCCTCGACGAGGCTCGCGGGCACGCCGATGAGAACCGCGCCTTTCGGGGCATCGACGAGTTTCGCGTCGTCGGTGAGGAACGAACGCAACTCCTCCTGAAGGCGCGCCCGCTCGGCCTTGAGGCCCTCGATACGGAGCTTCGCATCGGCGACGGTTGGAAGCTCCTGAGCGCCCGCAAAGACCGTCCCCGCTAAAAGGGAGAGGAGGGCGGCCCAAAGACTCGTGATCGCGGCACGCCGGTTCATCGGGATTTCCCTGCGCCGGTGGCGCCCCCGGACTTCGCCGCGGAATTCTTCCAGCCGGTGCTGCTGACATCGATCATGGCCCACAAGCGGCCGGAGAGTGGGAGCACCCGGGCGACTTCGGCCTCGAGGGGAAGGTGTCCGGCGGGAATCGAAACCACACCGCCATTGACGCCCGGCAGGTCGATCCCCCGCTCGATGGCCACCGGGATCGAAACATCGGGCACGAGAGCCCGCAATGCCACGAGTCCTTTCTCTCCGAGCATGCGAACGAGTCCCTTCGTCCACTCGAATTCCATCCCCACCGCGGCGGCCCGCTGGACATCCCAGCCGTCGAGAGCGATCTGCGCCCGCAACACGCCGGTGTCGCGGTCGATGTCGACCTCATGGATGCCGCCGAGGAGAATCAAGTCGGCGTAGGTCGCGGGATCGGCCTTCGCCCAGACCCTCCCCTCGAGCCGCACCGAGCCCTGCATCGAACGAAACGAAACGATGGCCCGGTCGATGCGGCCGACGAAATCCTCGGAGACGGACTGCTCGATGGGGAACGCCTGGGAGAGCACGGTCTGGACAACCTCCTCGGTGACGCCGATCGCGATGTCACCAGGTGAGAACAACTCGCCGCGTTTCGCGTCTCGGATCGCCTCCTTTAACGACGCGACCTGTCGTTCCAGGAGCTTCAGCTCCGAGGCCAGCGGCGAGTCCGGCGTGACCACATCCGCGGCCTTCCGGCAGCTGCCGATGGGCGGGGCGAGTAAAAGCGCGAGGGCGATTCGGAGGAGAATGGGCGGGCGCATGGACCTCCTCCTCATCATCGCATTCCCCCGCTCGTGAAGCGCCTCTACTCCTACTTCCTGAGCGCCTCGCCCGGAAGGCTGCACTTCGCCGCCCATTCACACCATCCGTGGCCGGACGTCACCCGCGACGCGCAGATCGAGGCCTGGGACGACGCTGCGCGGCTCGCCGACCACAAGTGGGATCGCGTCTTCTCCGAGGTGATGACGGAGGCGCAGGGGCACATCGCCTCGATACTGGATCTCCCGGCGCCGGAGCAGATCGCTTTCGCCCCGAACACCCACGAGTTCGTTCTGCGCCTGCTCTCGTGTTTCCCGCCCGGGAAACGGCTCAAGGTCGTGACCACGGATTCCGAGTTCATGAGCTTCTCGAGGCAGATGGGGCGGCTCGCCGAGGACGACCTGGTCGATCTCCTCCGCGTCCCCGTCGAACCCTTCGCGACCTTCGCGACGCGCTTCATCGAGGCGGCCTCTGCGAAGGACAACGATCTCGTCTTCATGAGCCAGGTGTTCTTCAATTCCGGCTTCGTGGTCAAAGACCTCGGCGCCATCGTGGACGCGGCGCCTCCCGACACCATGGTGGTCATCGACGGCTATCACGGGTTTTTCGCGATACCGACAAGCCTCAGAAGCATCGCGGATCGAGCTTTCTTCACCGCGGGCGGGTACAAATACGCGCAGAGCGGCGAGGGCGTCTGCTTTCTGAGCGTGCCTCGCGGTTTCGAAAAGCGGCCGCTCAACACCGGCTGGTTCGCGGGCTTCGGCGCGCTCGAAGCCGGCGAGTTCTCGAGGGTCGGTTTCTCGAACGACGGTTTCCGCTTCATGGGCGCGACGTTCGATCCCGTCGGCCTCTATCGCTTCAACGCGGTCGCGCGCGTGCTGAAGACCCACGGCCTCACCATCGGCGGGATCGACGATCATGTGAAGGCCCTGCAGCGCCGGTTCCTCGAAGGCCTTACCGGAAAATCAGGCGCCGCCCTGTCGCCGCAAGACCTCATCGCTCCCGCCGAAGGAATTTCCGGCCTCGGCCACTTCCTGACTTTCAGGCGCGACGACGCGGGGGCCATTCACGACCGCCTGGCCGCGAACCACGTCATCGTCGACCACCGTGGCGACCGTCTCCGTTTCGGCTTCGGTCTGTATCAGGACGCGGCCGACGTGGACGCCCTCCTCACTCACCTGTAACGACCGGAGACCGAAAATGCCCGACAAGCCCAGGATCCTCGTCTTCGCGGGAAGCGCGCGCGAGGCCTCGCTCAACAAGAAACTCGCGCGGGTCGCGGCGAAGGCCGTGAACGAGCAGGGCGGCGAAGCAACCTGCATCGACCTGCGCGACTACCCGATGCCGATCTACGAAGGCGACCTCGAAGAGCGGGAAGGAATGCCCCCCAAAGCGCGCGAACTGCGCGAACTCTTTGTCTCCCATCCCGCGTTCCTGATCGTATCGCCGGAGAACAACGGTTCGATCCCTTCGCTGCTGAAGAACGCGATCGACTGGCTGAGCCGCGACACCGAGGGCAAGAGCGGCCTCGAGCCCTACCGTGGAAAAATCGTCGCCCTCATGGCCGCGTCTCCCGGGGCCTTCGGCGGGGTGATGGCCCTCGGTCACCTTCGTCCGTCTCTGGTCAATCTCTTCGCGCACGTCCTCTCGGTCCAGTTCCCCCTTCCC
>JANNJB010000839.1:0-2005 GCA_031405615.1 Vicinamibacteria bacterium
TGGAGGAACGGGGCCTTCGGTTCCGGCGACACCGAAGTAGTCGGCGTGATCGCTTCACGCCGGCTTTCGGGCCGCTTCGCGCTCCTCGGGCGCGTTTCCTTCATTGATAACAATCCGCCCTCCACAAGCGGCGAACGGGCGGGGACGGCCGTCTCCAACCCGCTTCTGGGCATGACGTTTCTGCGTGCGCGCCCGCGCGGCGTCCGTCAGTCTCTCTTCATTGCCGCCACGGCGCCCCTCGGAAGCGGCGGCGGCGACTCCCCGCAAGCCGCAAAGACCGCGGCTCTTTCGCGAGCGATCGCCACGCGTTCGGCCATGGACAATGCCCTCTTCGCGGTGAACTACTTCACGCTGATCGGGGGCGGCTCGCTCGCACGCGTCACTCACGGCGCCACGATCCAGGCCGAGGTCACGGTGCTACAGTTGTTTCGAGTGCGCGGCCCCGAAGCTCAGGACAAGAAACGCACCAATTTCACGGCCGGCCTCCACGTCGGACGGTCATTTCGGCCCGTTTTCTCAGCCGGGGCCGAACTCCGCTATCAGCGCTGGCTGACCGACGCGGCCCCGGTTCGCGCCAATCGCCAAGCGCGCGAGACCCTGACCTTCGCGTTCGGGCCCCGCCTCCATTTCAAGCTCGGCGGAAAGAAATGGATCCGGCCGGGAGTCTCCTTCACCCTCCCGCTCGACGAGCCTCTCTCCGGTTCGCGGTATCGAATCCTTCAGATCGACGTGCCCGTCTCGTTCTGATGCGGGTCCCGCTCAAACTCGTGATCGCGGCCTCGACCCTCCTGGGCATGGCGGGCGGCCTCGGCGCATTCACGTTCGTCTACGCCAAGGGCAGCTCGTATATGACGAATGACCCCAAAGCCTGCGCCAATTGCCACGTGATGACCGAGCAGTACGAAGGGTGGATCAAAGGCTCGCATCACGCGGTCGCCACCTGCAACGACTGCCACACCCCGCACAATTTCGTGGGCAAGTACATGACCAAGGCGCGAAACGGCTTCTGGCACTCGTACTACTTCACCACCCAGACGTTCCACGAGCCCATCCGCATCGGCGCCGCGAGCCTCGCGGTGACCGAATCCACGTGCCGCAGTTGTCATGCCGACATGGTGGAGGCCATCGCCTCACATCCCGGCCCGGGCGGCGAGGCGTCATGTGTGCGATGCCATCCATCGGTCGGCCACCGGGAATTCGGAGCCGTGGGTTCGGTCAAGGGTGGCGCCGGCCAATGAACCGTTTCTTGAGGAAAAGATCCAGATGAACACCAAACCACCCAGCGCGGCCCGGGTCGCCCTCATCGCCGCCATTGCCGGCGGGCTCGCGACGATCGCGGCGACCTTCCTCCTCATCAACATCTTCGAAAGAAAACAGGAAGCGAAGAATCCCTTCTTCCGGGTGGTCGAGCTCACCGACGAAATCGAGGATCCCGCGATCTGGGGAAAGAACTTCCCTCTTCAATACGACGCCTACCTTCGCACCGTCGATCAGGTCCGCACGCGTTTCGGGGGCAGCGAGGCGCTTCCCCAGACACCCACCGACGCGGATCCGCGCGCGAAAGTGGCGCAGTCGCGTCTGACGGAAGACCCGCGGCTCAAGACGTTCTGGGCCGGCTACGCTTTCTCCGTCGACTTCCGCAAGAAGCGCGGTCACGCCTACATGCTCGAGGATCAGACCTTCACCCAGCGGGTCCAGGAATTCAAGCAGCCCGGGACGTGTCTGCACTGCCATGGGTCGGTGTATGTGCCCTACAAGAAGGCAGGCGGCGGCGATTTGATGAAAGGTTTCGAGATCGTGAATCAGCTGCCATACACCGAGGCCCGGAAACTCGCGACCCACCCGGTCTCGTGCATCGACTGCCACGACTCACAGACCATGCAGCTCCGCATCACCCGCCCCGGCTTCCTGGAAGGCATCAAGGCCTTGAAGGCGTCGCAGGGTGTCGTGAACTACGACGTGAACACCATGGCGACAAGGCAGGAGATGCGGTCGTTCGTCTGCG
>JANNJB010000840.1:0-5361 GCA_031405615.1 Vicinamibacteria bacterium
CCAAGGAGGGCTCGCTTCGCTCGCCGTTGTCGTCAAGGCCACGGCGGCGGCCGGTAGTTTGATGTCGCGGTCGCGTGGTGCGTTCGTGAGGTCGAGTCGTTCGTGATCCGAGAACGCGCACTTATACAAAGCTGGCCCTGATCGGTCACGGGCCTTGCTGATCTCGGTGGTTTGATTCTTCGCCCGCCGCCCCAGGCGGCGCGCGAAACGTCGCGTGATTGAGCAAGGCCCGCGCCCGGGTCCAGCTTCAAGCTCGTCGCGCTGAGGTGTGGCCGCTGCGCGGCCGTTGTCTTTGAGGCTCCTCGTACATAAGTCACGTTCTCGGACACGCACGCCTCGCCCTCGCGTTGTCTGTTTGTTTTCGCGGTCGGTTGACGGAGCCGCCGCCGTGGCCGCAAGCGCCGCGCGCTCGTTGGGGCGCCGTCATGAAGCGTGCGTATTCCGGCGATGCCAGCCACTGATTCCAGTTGATGCCAGCCACCGATTCCAGCTGATGCCAGCCACCCTTTCCAGCTGAAACCAGCCAGGGGGTTCGGGACGGAACGGAGTCTGGGTCCGTCGTGCCGTGGAGTCAAGCTTTTTGAGAGCGCGTGGAAGGCTCGGCCTGTGGGAAACCGGGTCCGTTCCCGGTTTTCCATAGGCGGAGGAGCCTTCCACGCGAGCTATAAACAGGGCGTTGACGTAGACCTGTGGCCGGAGGGAGGCCACTTGGCCCGGTTCAGGCCTGAGCGCGACGTTTCCGCATCGAATCGCCGGTGAGGTTGATCCGGTGGGCGTTGTGTACGAGGCGATCAAGGATGGCGTCGGCCAGCGTGGGCTCGTCGAGATAGGCGTGCCACTTCTCGACGGGCAATTGGGAAGTGATGATGGTGGAGGCCTTGTCATAGCGATCGTCGAGGATCTCGAGGAGGTCTCGTTTGGTCTGGTCCGCGAGAGGGGCCAGACCAAAGTCATCGATGATCAGCAGTCGTGCCTTGGCGAGCGTCTTGAAGAAACCGCTCTTCTTCTGGAGCGCCTCCGCCTTGACCAGTTCTTCGACGAGCCGCGGGAGGCGGAGATAGCGGACGGAAAGATCCTGCCGGCACGCGGCGTGGCCCAGAGCGCAGGCGATGTAGCTCTTGCCTACTCCGGTGGGTCCGCAGACGAACAGGTTGAGGCTCTGCTGGATCCAGCCCAAGTCAACGAGACGCGTCCAGAGGCCTCGATCAAGGCCCCTCGATGCGCGCTGGTCGAAGTCCTGGGTCGAGGCGTTCTGCGGCAACTTCGCCCACCTGAGCCGTTGAGCGAGCCGATACCCCATTCTCTCGTTGCGCTCGTGGTCAATCAGGAAGCCGAGCCGTTCGTCGAAGGTCATGGCCATGAGGTCGGGAGACTTTGTCTGTTTATCGAATTCGCGGGCCATGCCGCGCAGGCCGAGATCTTGAAGGCCCTGATAGAGAGGTTCTCTCAGCATGAGGTCACCTCGAAGTACTGAGCGCCGCGGATGTTTTCGTGTTCGATGCGTGGCGGTGCCTTCGGCGTTTGCGGTCGGGGAGAACGGAGAAACGTCTGGAGGGCGCGATAGGAGAAGACTTTGACTTCAAGGGCCTGGACCGCGGCGACTTCAAGCTCGGCGGGACCATAGTCCTTCGCCAGTCGCAAGATTCCGCGACTCGTGTTCAAGACCTGGTCGGGGTGAAGGCGTCGATGTACCTGAGCGCCGATCATCTCCGCGGTGGCGGGCCCGATCGCCTCGGCCCTGGCCAGGAGCTTCTCGTGCGATAAATCGAGCATGCCCTGGTGGCGCTCCGGCCGATGGCCAGGAACCGTGGTGAGCTCGCCCGCGGTGCGCGAACGAAGGTGGGCCGCAATCACTTTGCCCCGCAGGAAGATTTCGATAGTCCGTTCGGACAGGCAGACATCCACCGTCTTCCCGGCGTGAATGTAGGGGACCGAGTAGTAGTGCCTCTCGATTTCGACGTGATAGTCCAGATGCACCTTGGTCTTCTTCCACACCGCGTAGGCGAACGGTCGATCCGGAAGCGGGCTCAAGGCCGCTCGCTCGGCCTCTTCGAAACGGCTTCGCCGTGATCCGGGCAATTTCTGAAACGGCTTGTCATTGAGCTCTTCAAGGCCCGCCCACAGAGCCGTATTGAACGCTGCGAGCGAGAAGAACATCTGGTTTCTCAGAGGCGCCAGGATGAACCGCTCGACGATTTGCACACCGGTTTCGACCTTGGCTTTGTCTTGAGGTTCTCGCACCCGGGCCGGGACCACCGCCACCTTGAAGTGCTCGGCGAACTCTTGATAGTTCGGATTCAGATCCGGCTCATACCGGCTCGCCCGCGTGATGAGTGCTTTGGGATTGTCTGGCACGATCTTCTTCGGAACGCCCCCGAAGTACTCCAGCGAACGCACCTGAGCGGATATCCAGTCCGCGGTCGTTTCTCCCATCGTGGCTTCCAAGTAGGTGAGATTCGAGTAGCCCAACACGGCGACGAAGACCTTGACCTTGCGAAGCTCTCCCGTCTCGCGGTCCGTGATCTGCGCGGTTTGTCCCGCGTAGTCCACATAGAGAGCCTCTCCGGGCTCGTGAGGAAGGCGCAGGACGAGATCCTGCGCCTTCAACCAGTCTCGATACCGAAGACAGAAGGCCGAATAGCCCATCCCCGATGGGTGTGTCTGTCGATACTCCTCCCAGGCCAAGCGCCGCGTAACCCCCTTGTGCTTCGAGAAGGAGTCCTGAATGGCATCAAAGTCAGGCAGCGGGTGCCGTGGCGAGGCCGCCTCAGGGGGATAGAGCAGAACCTCAAGCGCCTCCTCGTCAAGATCCGGGCACAGCGGCCACGAAATCCCTACCGCCGTCGCCTGCGCCAGGCAGCTCGCTACAGCCCACCGGGAGGCGCCCGCCCCTCGGGCGATCTGCCGGTCCGTCAGTTTGGCCTCGTGCTTGAGGCGAAGGATCTCTCTTATCTTGCGCATGGACAACCTTTCTTGCGGCAACCCCATCACCTCTTCCACTGTCGTCAGAAAGAGTCGAGGGTAGCCGCCCTGGTTGTCCCGGAAATCCCCTGGTTGGTTCAGCCGGAATGGGTGGCTGGCATCAGCTGGAATCGGTGGCTGGCATCAACTGGAATCAGTGGCTGGCATCGCCTGGAATACGCATTCGGCGCAGCGATGCGCTCGATGGCCGAGATGGCGGTCGCGAGGCGGCCCTCGTCCAGCCATTCGTCGCCACGAGCGTTCCTGTTGATGCGCCGGAGGGCCTGCCTCAGATCGTCCCGGATGATTACGTCGCGGAACGAGGACCGACCCGTCGCGGAAGGGAAGTCGAGATTCCCGGTCGTGAATTTCCAGCCCATTCCGACCAGCTGGTCGATGAAGGGCTCTTCGACGTATGCGAACTCGGGGCCGCTGCTCACACCGTTGCCTGCGCTGGAGGCGGAACACGGACTCCGCCGGTCAGAAGGTCCCGCGAAAGGCCGCTCTTGAGCATGTGCAATTTGGCAACGGCCTCCTGCTCCCTGACGATTCGGTCATGCAGTCGGTCCAGAGCGTTCGCGATGTGTCTCTGGATGGTCACGTCCTCGGGAATTGAAACTTGAATCTTCAGGAGGTCCTGCGGGTAGAGGCGGTATCGGTCACTGGTTATGCCACGCGAGTGTTTCAAGAAGGCGGCGATGAGCTCGGGAGATTTGAACAGCAGGTAAGCGAACTCAGGGACGAGTCGAGAGTTCATCCTCAGAACCACATACGCAGGACTCACCAAGCAATCGACCTCTGCTAGTCCGCATGCTCCCTGCCACATCCGCATCATGTTGTAGGCAATGTCGCCACGTCGAACTAGAAGATGCTGTTCGGGCGCTAGCTCGGTCAGAACTCGCCTTTGTGTCGGATCGCGCTCGACAAGCCCGGCGTTCATCGTCACTGAAACCACTGGGAGATGTGGCCTTCCAGGCTCGCGAACCGGGGTCACAAGATCCGCCAGACCTACTTCCACGAACTTGCAGCCCCGACCAGCCATCGCAACGCCAGCAAGTCCATTCTCGTCGATGCCTCGGGTCAGCAGGTCATGAGCCAGTCCCCGCTTTACCTGACGGAGCTTCGCTATGACCTGCTCGCTCCGACGGATGGCTCTATCGAGGATGTCGAGGATGTCCGAGATGCGGCGCTGCTCGGCGAGGGGCGGAAGGGTGATGTCGAGTGCGGCGAACCTTCCCGCGCCCAAGTGAGCGATGCTGGTTGTCTGTTTCGCGATCTGGGCGAACTTGCCGATGTCCATCCACCGCTTGAACATCGCCCGCGCAAAGGCGGGAGCGAGTGCGTCACCGCAGCGGAAGCGAACCAAGGTGTTTTGAATGCAGTAGGTGTCTGGAGGACCCTCGTAAAGGGCAGACCGACCGACGAGTTCGAGGCTCTGGCCCTCGTTCAGGAGGATGTCACCGGCGCGTACGTAGAAGACTCGCCGTTCAGCCTCTGAGAACGACATGCTGAGTACGTCGGCATAGTCGATGTAGCCATCGTAGACGTTGGCCACCCTCAAATAGGGAGTCTGGTTCGGGCCGTTAGCCGCGCCCGGCGACCTTTGGCGACCCAGTTGTACGTCGCCGAGGTCCCGCACCTTCGCTGTCCTCCACTCGGTGGCCTCAGCCTGCATAGCCAAGCCCCTTGAGGACCTCGTCCAACTCTGCCTTCGCCTCGTCGCGTCCCCCCTCAGTGTCCCGCAGGGTCGTGCGGTATTTGTCCCAAACGTTCTCGATAGCCTCGACGACCTTCTGCCGGTGAGCAGCCAAATAGCGGTCCAGCTCTTTCTCCAAGCCCGCCTTCAGAATGCCGAGCACCAATTCCCGCACGGCGTCCTGCCCGAGAGCAATCCGAGCCTGCTCTATTCGCTCGGTGAAGGTCTCGTGGAGCGCCTTCAACGTCTTCTTCGCCGCCTTCAGCTGACGCTTCAGTTCCTTCTCCTCGGCGTCGGACAAGCGCTCAGCGTCGTCCTCGGGCTCTTCGCCGTCCTCCGTTTCGACGGATGCGTTCGCCTGCAAGCGGCCATCGAGTTCCGCGACACATGCCTCCGCCTCAGCGATCTGCCCGAGGAAGTTGCCCATGAGGTGGGGGATCACCTTGTGCCCGAGAGGGCTCGACTTTCCGCTGTCTTCTTCCAAGGCCGTCACGATGGTGGTCACCCAGCCTTCGAGCAGCCCATCGAACCCGCTGGCGCTGAGGGCCTTCAGGTCGAACTGCACCTCGCCCCACCAACGGGCCACAACACCCGCGACGTGAAAGCGGTCGAGCAGACCAACCGGCACGAGGCTGTCCACGAACGTCGTCAAGAACTCGGCCCGCACGGCCATCAGGTCGTGCGTTTCGGGGAGACGCACGAGG
>JANNJB010000841.1:0-7068 GCA_031405615.1 Vicinamibacteria bacterium
AGGACGGAGTGGCACTCCCGCCGCCCGATGGCTCCACCTCATACAGTGGTCGGTTTCTTCTACGCGTCCCTCCGCCGGTCCATCAGGCCCTGGCATTGAAGGCCCGGGCGGCCGGGAAGAGTCTCAACTCGTACTGCGCCGCGAGGCTGTCGCAATAACTCAGTGAACGCCTTTGGCCGTCGCCAACACCGTTTTGAGGAGACGTTTCGCATCGGCGTGACCCTTGTTCGCCGCCTTTCGGAGCCACTTCACCGACTGAGTCAGGTTGGGTTTGACGGCCGGGGTGAATGACGACACGACGACGTCGCCAGTGTCGTCGCTTGAGGTCGTTTCGGGGCGGCCTTCGAAGTAGAGGCGGCCGAGGGCGGCCTGGGCTTCCACGTCACCTTGCTCGGCGTCGTGCCCGAGAGAACCCCGCGGGTCCGGGCGGTAGAAGCAGATGAACTCCTTGGTTCCATCCTTGGTCATTGGCGGAGGATAGGTGACACGGCGGTGGGATGGGGGCCGATGTCGTGAGGGCGATCCGCGTCACCGAGGGCTGCTTCGTCGGAGCCTTCTCGACGGCCTCCTCGCAGTGACGGACCGGAGCGGAAGGCACTTCGGTCCGTCAGCTAAGATCCCCCAACAACTTCGGGGTCCCGGGCGGGCTCCCTCTTCACTCGAGGAAAAACGCATGAGATTTCGACGCCTTCCCCTGTTCGGACTTGGTTTCCTGGCCCTGGCCTCTCTCAGTCAGGCGCAAGGCGCCAAGGTCCCCACCACCAAAGAGGTGTACGGGTTCACGATCGGCGACGACTATCGGCTGGCGAACTACACCCAGTTCACCGACTACATGAAGAAGCTCGATGCGGCCTCCGACCGCATGATTCTTCAGTCGATCGGGAAGAGTGCTGAAGGGCGCGATCAGTGGATGGCGATCATCACCTCGCCCGCGAATCACAAGACGCTCGCGAAGTACAAGGACATCTCGCAGAAGCTCGCGCGCGCGGAAGGCCTCACCGACGTCCAGGCGAAAGCGCTGGCGAAAGAGGGCAAGGCCGTGGTCTGGATCGACGGCGGCCTCCACGCGACCGAAGTCCTCGGCGCTTCGCAGCTTGCGGAGACCGTGTATCAGCTGGTGAGCCGCACGGACGAGGAGACGATGCGTTTCCTGAACGACCTCATCATTCTCGCCGTCCATGCCAATCCCGACGGCATGGAACTCGTATCCAACTGGTACATGAAGGAGTCCGACGAGAAGAAGCGGATCTCCGGCGACATCCCGCGCCTCTATCAAAAGTACATCGGCCACGACAACAACCGTGACTTCTATGCGCTCACTCAACCCGAGAGCCGCAACATGGCGCGGCAGCTCTCGATCGAGTGGATTCCGCAGATCATGTACAACCATCATCAGACCGGGCCCACCGGCGCCGTGATGTTCGCTCCGCCTTTCCGCGATCCTTTCAACTACAACTTCGATCCGCTGATCCTCACCGGCCTCGATCTCGTGGGCGCTTCGATGCACAACCGCTTCGTCTCCGAGGGCAAACCGGGGGTCACCATGCGCCGCGGAGCCAACTATTCCACCTGGTGGAACGGCGGTTTGCGGACCACCGTCTATTTCCATAATCAGATCGGCCTGCTGACCGAAACCATCGGCAACCCCACCCCGATCGAGATCGAGTTCGTGCCCCAACGCGTCCTGCCGAACGGGGACACGCCCTATCCCATCACTCCGCAGAAGTGGCGCTTCAGACAGTCGATCGACTACTCGGTCACCGCGAACTACGCGGTTCTCGACATCGCGTCGCGCCACCGCGAGCAGTTCCTCTACCGCATCTATCAGATGGGCAAGAACTCCATCGAGCGCGGCAGCAAGGACAGCTGGACGGTGTGGCCGAAGGACATCGAGGCGGTCCGGGCCGTGGCCGACAAGGAAACGCGTGCTCCGGGCGGTCCCGCTTCGACGATCAATCCCACGATGACTCCGGGCGGACTCTTTGCCGCGAACCCGGGCGGCCGGTCGCCCGTGGTTCCCACGAAGTACTTCGACGAGCTTCGCAAACCCGCCGATCGGGATCCGCGCGGCTACATCCTGCCCGCGAGCCAGGCCGACTTTCCGACCGCGATCAAGTTCATCAATGCCCTCCAGCGCTCGGGCATCGTGGTCCATCTCGCCACCGCCGACTTCACGGTGGCGGGGAAGAGCTATCCCAAGGGCTCGATCGTGGTGAAAACCGCGCAGGCCTTCCGCCCGCACGTGATCGATATGTTCGAACCTCAGGATCACCCGAATGACTTCGCGTCGCCCGGCGGCCCGCCCATTCCTCCTTATGACAACGCCGGCTGGACGCTCGCTTATCAAATGGGCGTCACCTTCGATCGCGTTCTCGACGGCTTCGACGGCCCCTTCGAGCGCGTCGATCCGACGAGTCTCCTGAAACCGCCGGCTGCGCCCCCCCCGGGCCCGGGCGCGGGTGGTTACATCCTCCCCGCGAGCCACAACGACTCTGTGCGGGTGGCCAACCGCGTGATGAAGGCGGGAGGAGAGGTGCACCGCATTACCTCCGGTCCCGCCGCGGGCGGGTTCTACGTTCCTGCGAGTGCGGCGTCCACACCGGTGGTGACGAAGGCCGCGAGCGATCTCGGCGTCGCTGTGCAGCCGGGATCGAAGCCCGCCGAGACCACTCAGCTAAAAACGATGCGCATCGGCCTCGCGGATACTTACGGCGGCAGCATGCCCTCGGGGTGGATCCGCTGGATCCTCGAACAGTTCGAGTTCGCGTCCGTGGAGCTTGTCTACCCGCGGGTCGTCGATGCCGGGAACCTGAACGCGAAGTACGATGTCCTGATCTTCGCGGACGGCATCCTGCCCGAGAACGATGGTCCGCCGACCGGCCTTTTCATTTCCCGCCAGCCTTCGCCCGAGCGGGCAGGTGAGTTCGCTCCGTGGCTCGGCCGATACTCGGTGGCGAAGAGCGTTCCCGCGATCAAGGCCTTCATCGAAGCCGGGGGCAAGGTCCTCGCGATCGGAGAGTCGACGGCGATCGGCCATCATCTCGGCCTCGTCGAGAACCACCTCGTCGAACGCACCGTCACGGGACCGAAAACTCTGGGTCGCGACAAGTACTACGTTCCCGGCTCGGTTCTCCGCGCTGAAACGGATCCGACCCACCCTCTCGCGTGGGGTGTGACCAGCACGGTGGACGTGATGTTCGACAACTCGCCGGTCTTCGAACTGAAGCCGAACGCGTTCGCGCGCGGCGTCACCCCGGTGGCATGGTTTCCGAACGCGGCGCCGTTGCGCAGCGGTTGGGCGTGGGGTCAGCACTACCTTGAAGGCGGCGTCCTGGTGGCCGAAGCGAAGCTGGGTCAGGGTCGACTGATGTTGTTCGGCCCGGAGATCACGTTCCGCGCTCAGCCGCACGGGACCTTCAAGTATTTGTTCAACGGGATCTATCGTTAATTGAGTCTGGGGGGCCGCAGGAGACGTTCAAAGCTGTGCTCAGCCCCCCAGGCCCCCGGCGCTCCAGCGGGAGTGACAAACGAGCACCGCGACTTTGCCCTGGAAGGGGTCCGCGCTGCGGAGCCCTTCAGGAATCCCGCCTACGCTTGGCTTCGACACTTCAGGGCCGCATAAGGCGCGAAGCCATGCTGAGCCCCCCGGTTCCTCGCTCCGGCGAGTACGACAGTCGAGGGGAGAGGTAGGCCGTGGCGCGCTACCAGATGCTGTGGGACTGCGCGAGTTGCGGGACCACGAAGCTCCTTGGTCTCACGCACCGACACTGCCCCAACTGCGGGGCCGCCCAGGATGCGAAGCGCCGCTACTTCCCGGCCGAAGGCGAGGAGGTGGCGGTCGAGGGTCACACCTATGTAGGTGTGGATCGCGAATGCCCGGCCTGCCAGACCCCCAACTCCGCGGCCTCCGCCTTCTGCGTGAACTGCGGTTCGCCTCTCGAGGGCGCCGCGGCGGTCCCACTTCGGAGCGACGACTCGCGGGTTCCGCTCAGCTCCGTGCCCGATCCGCCGGTGGACGATCCGCCGGCCGACGAGAAGCTGGCCTTCCGGCCTCCCGCAGCCGAAGCGAAACTCTTCTCGGGCATCGCCCTCGAGGATGAAGGGCCGCCTCGCAGAAAGAAATGGCCGATGGTGGTGGCGGGTCTGGTGGTGTCCACCCTTGTCGCCCTCTTCTGGACGCGCGACATCACGGCCATCGCCAAGGCCCACGCCTGGGTTCGATCGATCGACGTGGAACAGCTCACCCCCACCGCCGAGAGTGACTGGCGCGATCGGGTTCCTTCGGGCGCCTACCGCATGTCCTGCCACAGCGAGGTCCGCTCTCATCGGCAGGTGGCGGACGGCGAAACCTGCTCGCCGGTGCGCCGCGATCAAGGCGACGGCACGTTCACCACCGAACAGAGCTGCACCACGAACTACCGCTCGGAACCCATCTACGACGACAAGTGCTCGTACACCATCGACCGGTGGAAGGTGATTCGCACCGACGAGGCCCGAGGGCGGTTCCTGACCGATGAGCCGAGATGGCCTCGCGTTACCCTTTCCCGCCCCGGCGCCTGCGTGGGATGCGACCGCGAAGGCCAGAGGCGCGAGGACTACACCATCACGTTCTCCTACGAAGATCAGTCGAGCGACTGTTCCTTCCCGGAGGCTCGCTGGCGCGCCATCCCCCTTGGCAAGGACTTCAAGGCCAAGGCGCTGGTGGTGACCGGCCTGCTGACCTGCGGCAGCATCGAGTGAGCCCGGGGCTTCATTTTTCTGGCACTATTCGCGCGTCGTCGTTCCTTTCTGGAGGATTCATGAATCGCTTGCGTGTCGTTCGTCTGGGCGTCTTTCTCTCTGTTTCGGCTTTGTGTGCGGGGGCGGCGTCGGCCGGGCCGGGCGATGAGCGCGCGCTCCCCGCTCCCAACTATGAGCTGGCTTCCCGGTGGATGCCGTCGAAGGTAGGGAAGCTCGTGTTCGACACGAGCGTAACGCCGAGGTGGGCCGAGACCAGCGACCGCTTCTTCTACACGTTCGAGACCGCGCAGGGCCGCACGTTCCAGCTCGTCGATCCGCTGCGACGCACGAAAGCGCCTCTGTGGGACAACGCCAAGATGGCGGCGATGCTGACGACACTCACCCGCGTCCCTTTCGACTCCCAGCACCTCCCCATGGGAGCAGCTCGCGCCGCGGGCGCCGCCGAGGGCGGCGGAGGAGGCGGTGAGCCCCCGCGGGCGCCGATGCTGAAGTGGGCGAAGAACGACACAGTCATTCAGTTCGAGATCGAGGTTCCGAAGGAGGCCAAGATCCCCGGAGAGAAGCCCAAGGCGACGCCGACGCCCACACCGACGCCGAGCCCGACGCCCGCAACGGCCGACCAGATTGAGAAGAAAGACGCTGCCACGGCCGAGCGCGATCCCGAAGAGACGAAGACGACCAAGACCCTCTACTTCGAGTACGACATCGCTAGCGGAAAGCTCTCGATACTTCACGAGTTCGAACCCGAGTCCAAAAAGCCCGCCTGGGCGCAGATCTCGCCTGACGACAAGACCGTGATATTCGCCCGCGGCCACAACCTCTTCATGATGGACGCGGAGAACTACAAACTCGCGCTCAAAGACTTCGGCGATCCGAAAGTCCAGGAAGTTCAGATCACCACCGACGGCGTCGAGCACTACAGCTTCGCCCGGCGGATGAACGAGCAGGCGCGCACCACGGCCCGTCGGGACCAGAAGGGCGACAACAAGCACAAGGACGGCCCGCGGGTTCCCGCGATCAACCTGCAGTGGGCGAAGGACTCGACGAAGTACTCGGGCGTCCGCCAGGACCTGCGCAAGGTGTCCGACCTGTGGGTCATCAACTCTCTCGCCAATCCCCGGCCGAAACTCGAGACCTATCGCTACGCCATGCCGGGCGAGGAGAACGTCGATCAGGCGGAACTGCTGATCTTCGACCGCGAGACGAAGGCCCGCGTCGCCGTCAAAGCCGACGCGTTCAAGGATCAGACGATTCAAGTCGCCACTGCGCGCACCACCGCGCGCGCCCGCGAGAAGCAGAAGACCGAGGGCCTCTGGCTGAGCGAGACCGCCGACAAGATGTATTTCCTCCGCAACAGCCGCGACCTGCACCGGGTCGACATCTGCGTCGCGGATACCGCCACCGGAGAAGTGAAGACGGTCGTCGAGGAGAGGCTCAATACCTATATCGAGACTCAGCCCCTGTGGGCGCTCGGGAACGGCAAGGAGTTCATTCACTGGTCCGAACGGGACGGCTGGGGCCACTACTACCTCTTCGGCGCGGATGGCACGCTCAAGAACCAGATCACGACAGGCGAGTACGTGACCGGCCCCATCACCTGGGTCGACGAGAAGCTGCGCGTCATGTACTTCACCGCCAACGGGCGGGAGTCGGGAGAGGATCCGTACTTCACTCACACCTATCGCGTGAATCTCGACGGTACGGGACTGAAGCTGCTCGACCCCGGGAACGCGTCGCGCACTTCCGTGATGTCCGATTCCGGCCGCTACTTCATCAACACCTACTCGCAGGTCAACACCGCGCCGCGTTCCGAGCTGTTCGACGCCCTTGGCGGCAAGATCGCCGATCTCGAGACCACCGACGTCACCGCACTCACCGAGGCCGGTTTCAAGTTCGCCGAGCCTTTCAAGGTCAAGGCCGATGACGGCGTCACGGATCTGTTCGGCGTCATGTACAAGCCCTTCGACTTCGATGCCGCGAAGCGGTACCCGATCATCGCCTTCGTCTATCCCGGGCCGCAGACGGAGAGCGTCACCAAGACCTTCTCGCCGAGAAGCGCGAACATCGCTCTCGCCAACATGGGCTTCATCGTGATCGAGGTGGGGAATCGCGGAGGTCATCCCCAGCGGTCGAAGTGGTACCACAACTACGGGTACGGAAATCTGCGGGACTATGGTCTTGCCGACAAGAAGGCGGCGATCGAACAACTCGCGCGCAAAAACCCCTGGATCGATATGAACCTCGTGGGCATCTACGGCCACTCGGGCGGCGGCTTCATGTCCACCGCGGCCATGCTCGTCTACCCCGACTTCTTCAAGGTCGCGGTGT